>JAQTZZ010000010.1 GCA_028687545.1 Candidatus Wallbacteria bacterium | reverse complement strand
TGGGGAAAGATGGTGGGTTGATCTGTTCGATTTTACCCTGGACAGATCTGATCTGTGTCTGTCAGGCCTGAAACTTCTGGTGCATGACAATTCATATACCGGCGAAGCGTATGTCGGATACAGGAACCAGCAGTTGAATGCGCTGGGACCTGAGATAAACACCTGCGGGCTGATTTTTCATTCAGGTACCGGGCCCAGGCGATTTCTCTGCAGAGTATCGACATACTCTGATCAGTCCAAGCCATATTTCCGCAGAAACAATACAGACATCGATGAAATGTCCATGGATTATGATTATTCAGGGGACCAATTCAGTCAGGCCAGCAGTTTGAGTTTCACCAGATCCAGAAAATTTCTGGCACCTCCGGCGTTTAACCTGATCCAGAACAGCGAAAAGGCTGCGGCATTGTTCCAGTCTCAGATGTCCTGGAACAGAGAAATCTGGTGGTCCGACCTGAATCTGCGTTTTGCGAATGAAGAGTATCAGCGTCCGTCCGGAGAAGATTACAGAGACGACAGCGGCGGCGAATTCAATTATTCACATCTTGTGGGCAGGGATCTGACTCTGCACGGGGGAGTGAAGTTACTGGCCCACCCTCAGGCCACTGACGATGAATTTACGTATCTCGCGGGTCTGGAATCGAATGCCACTTTTCTGAAGTATCAAGGCTATTGGATGGCTGAATTCCAGCGCGAACGGATTAACGGCGAGAATTATACCCGTGATGGGAACAACATTTCAGCCAGACTGCGCCTGACAGCCCATAATAATCAATATCAGCTCGACCTCAGGTGCAAGGACCGGGATTCAGACCCTGACCCGCTCTGCAGCGTGTTTTTCAAAGAGGCTGACTTGTCGAATATCCATTATTTCAGCCCAGTGGTCTGGATTGAAAGCCGTCTCGGTGGAGAGTCTGATGACCGGTATTTCAAGTATAAAACAGGTTCCTCGACCCAGTATCTCAACCGTAACACACGATATTGCCTTAACCTGGATTATTCTGAAAAAAGAAGTCTGGACGAGGCTACTAATTTTTCCCATCAAAACCTGACAGATACAATCACAATTATCAAGTCTCTCAATGTTAATGAGAATATTTCTTTCGATTTTTCCGAAGTCAATGAAGATTATAGTGAGGAAATTCTTAATAATCATGAATTAAAGGTTGGAATACGTTACACAAGGTTGTTTTAGAGGTATCATGAAAAAATTGTTTCTTTGGACATTGCTCTGTCCGATGATCCTTTTTGCCGGTGGATTCAAACAGCTTGAGATCAATGGAATCAAACTTTCTAATCATCAGGGAGGAATCTATCTTTACTCAGATGATTTAAAAGAAGGTCAGATCAAGCTGAACGGCCTGGTTGATACAGCTTTTCCAGTGCAGACGGCTGAGATTTCCTGGAATGCCGGTGAAACCTGGGATCAGATGCTTCTTAATAACAATAAAATCTGTCATGTTTTTTCGCCAGACCAGTTCCCCAGGGTTTATCAACTCATGATCCGTTGCGAGTGTTCCAATCATGAGAAAGTAATTACAGCAACCATATTTCCGGTTCGCTGGACAGCGGCCGGGATTCACGAACTTCTTCTGCAGAAGACCGAAAGTTTTTTCAGAAGTCTTGAGCGTGAAGAGAGAGAGGAAATACTTAGTTATTTTTCCCGTTCCTATCCTTTTTTCTATCGCCTGGAAGATGCTGTGACCAGATTCTGCAATCAGAAATTCATCCTCGGATACAGCCTCTTTTTTGGTCCTGTCAGACAAAATGGACTGGGATGGGAAGTAGAACTTGACTGGGAGAAAACACAGGGCGGCATCTGTACAAAAGGATTTGATCGTTTGTCATTCAAAAGGGAGTCTGATGGAGAATTCAGAATTTACAGGGTGACAGGAAACAATCTTCCTGATTGAACATCAGGTCTAATTAGATTATATTATATCCGGGGTAAAATGATCAGGCGTTTTTCTCTTTCTGATTTCAACAGATTGAAATCCTTATGGAAGGGTGACCCATTTCCGATATTCTTTGAACAAGGGTGGCTCACCAGAACTCTTGACAGCGGTTATCTGAGTTTTGCCAATCGGGGGTTTTACCTGACTTATTGGCAGAACAATCAGCTCCTGGCAGTTTTTCCAATCACTTACAGGAAGTTGTTTTTCAAACTGATCATGATGCCCTATCTGACTCCATATCTCGGATGCGTTTTCAAGGATGCGGAAGAACCTGGAAGCCACAGGCTGGAGAAGCATGGTAAAATCTTCGGAGAGTTTCTGGATTATCTTGCGGCACAAAACTATTTCTGGATATTTTATTCATTTGATCCTGAATTTATGAATCTTCAGGAAGCTATCTGGAGAAATCTGCATGTCGAACTCCGCTATACCTATCTCCATTCACACCCTGAAAATGTGACATCCACTTTAGCGGCTGATCTGAAAAGCGATCTCAGATTTGCCGAGAAATCAGGAATTGTGACTGAAATCTCCCTCGTCTGGGAAGAATTCCTTGATCTGTGGGAAGCGACGCTTTCCAGGCAGAATGTCCGAAGGATTGGAAAAGGAGTTTTCAAATCATTGATCTGCTGGCTTTTCAGGGAAGACAGGGCCTTTCTCTGCTTGAGCAGAAACGAGGAGCTGCAATCCGGTTGTCTGATATTGCGGGACAATGGCAAATATTATTATCTGGCCGGTGCAGACAGGCGTAAAATCAGAGGTTCCGGTACCAGGTCTCTGATGCTGGCACTTCAGCATGCAGCCAGCCAATCCGCAAGTTTTGATTTTGAAGGTTCGATGATTCCGGGGATCGCGCATTATTTCCGCAAATTCGGTGGAGAGCTGATTCCTTATTATTCACTGATGCATCCGTTGATTAAAATTCTGCTGTATCTGAAACGTTATATCTCTGTGTCCGGGAAAAATATGTAAAACAACAGGTTTCCCCTGAATCAATTTGCATTTTCTCTGATCATGTGATAAAATGAGTCGTCAGTCTTGGGGGATAAATTGTTTTTTGTGGGAATTGACGTTGGTGGTACAAACACCCGCCTTGCGCTTATCAATGAACAGGGAGAGCTGGTTAAAAGTTCCCGGTTTTCAACGCTTTCATATAAAGACAGCACTGCTTTCCTGGACAAGCTTTTGAGAGAAATTGTTCCATTGATTAAAGGGGAAGCCCCCATTGGGATCGGAATTGCTGTTCCTGGGGTAGTAGATGCTTCAGGCACTGTTTTAAGGTATGCACCAAATCTGAATTGGATTGATATCCCCATGGGGAAGGCGCTGTCTGATCGGACCGGCCTGCCGGTTTATCTGGAAAATGATGCAAACCTGGCTGCGCTTGGAGAACTCGGTTTTGGAGAACTTAAAGGTGAAAGTGACGGCATTGCCCTCACTATCGGTACAGGGATCGGAGGAGGCGTAATTCTTAACGGTTCCCTGTTCAGGGGCAAGGATGGTATGGGTACTGAGATCGGTCATATGGGGCTGGTTTTTGGAGGGGGAATCTGCGGGTGCGGGAAAAAAGGCTGTTTCGAAGTCTACGCATCTGCAAATGGATTTATCAGGATTGCAGCGGAAGAATATATGAACGCGAAAACGACGTTCCCCAAATCTGAGTCTGAGCAAAAAAAAATGCCTGAGATAATACTGACCAATTATCTGAGCAGGATACCACTCGCGATTGGAATCGTTGAAAAATATTCGGATTTTCTGGCTGCCGGAATCGGATCTCTGATCAACATTTTCGGTCCGGTAAAAGTAGTTCTGGCAGGTGGATTATTTCACAGCGGTGAGATCCTCTTGCCTGTTGTAACTGGAAAGCTTTCTCAGTATTGTTTCAGGCTATTTGCTGAGAAGACTGTGATAGTCAAAAGCAATCTGATCGACAAATCCAGCCTGCTGGGAGCATATCTGCTGCTTCGGGAGAAAATCGTTGACCAATGAGATCCTGTTACTTCTATATTTCAACGAACCGCTTGGCCAGCTTCAACTGGGCACAAAGGCCAGATTTTTCATGTTCGTGGAAGAGCTGCTCGCAAAACTTGGTAATCTGAAACTCAATCTTTATTTCAGCGGATTCATCCTGGAATGGATCGAACAGGAGCGCCAGGATTTTTTCCAGGAATTCATACCTTACATCAAACAGGGGAAAATCGAAGTCCTGATCAATGGATTTTATGAACCTAATTATAGTTTGATCCCTAAAGAAAGAGCTGAATCACAGATCAGAAAGAGCATCTCCTTCTGCCATAAGAAGTTCGGTTGCGTGCCCAGCTCAATGTTTCTTCCCAGAATGCTCTGGACGGATTACCTCTCAAATGTGTTGCCTGATTGTGGAATTCGGAATGTTGCTATCGTGGACGAAGGGAGAGACGGGATCACTCTAACCGGCTTATCGGAAAATCCTCTCAAGGTGATTGGTTTTGACTTGAGAAAAGCCAGGCAGTTTTTTCTGGAAGGTACTGGAGTCCTGAAAAAGCTGGGCCAGGTCGAAAGCCCTCTTTTCCTGGCTTTACCTGCTGAATTGTTCACCAATCGTGTCGGGAGCGACTGGCTGTTTGACTTTCTGCAGGAATTAAAGGACACAAATTCCAATTCTCGCTGTGTTTCAGAGACGGATTGTAACAAAAACATTTCCCGGACAACAATACCGGGAATGAATCTGGGAGAACTTCTCTGGCTGGACGTGGTTTACAATTACCCATACTATTATTTTTTCATGGACGATGTTGGCGCTGAAAAAAAGATGCTGATCAAGAGTGATTTTCTGGATTATCTGAAAAGCTTCCCTGAAATGTGGAACATGTATCAGCTTCTGACCAGAATTGAAGATTCAAATGATTCAATCTTGAAGCAGGAAAAGGCCGAAAAACTTCTCTCTTCGCTTGAATTTTACGGATACCTCTGGCCGGGAATTTTTGGAGGACTTAATTATTCGGCCTTGAGGCAGAATTTTTTCAGGGAAAGTTTGATGTTGAATGAAATGGTCCCCAGCCGGTCAAAAACAGGACTCAGTCTTGAAACCGGAATCAACGGAACTGATGAAATCAGATTTGACAGCGATATTTTCGGGATCTGTTTTGATAAGCAGACTGGTGCCATCACTCAGTTCGATTTCAAACCGAAAAAGTGCAATCTCCTGAATCGCAGGAAAAACTACCGGAAAATCCTGGAATGGCGGAATGAGATGTTTGGAACCCTTGACGAAGAGACCTTGAGTTCTGAATTGAACTTCAATCAGGTTCCATCATTTCTCAGAGAATCTTTTGCTCTGAGAGAATGTGATTCTTTCAGAGATACTGGACTCAAGCTTCTCCATACTCTTTATCGGGATGGATCAGGCAAGAATGTTGCCAGGGCTTTTTTCGAGACCGATTTCGGGATGGATTGCGTTGCGTTGAAACTTAGTAAGGAAGTTTCACTTCGCGATTCCAACAATAATATCTGCGTCAGGTACCATCTCACCAATACTTGCGCCACAGCGGTCGAAAACCTGCTGCGCATCGACTTCGACCTGGGTCTTTCCCATCCGGGATATTCAGGCAGTTTTTTCAGGACCTGCACTCCTGAAGAAACCAGGGAATTCGGTTTTGAAAACAGATCCTGCTTCGAGTCATCAGGAGAACTGCAGGTGTTCGACGGGCTGCTGGGAGTTGAAATCGATTTCTGTCATCCTGTGTTGACATGTCTGACTGCACCGGATTATGTTATTGACAGATTGCCGGAACAGTACCAGCTGGTTTTTCAGGGATGCAGTGTGAGCTTTTTTAAATCTATCTCCCTGAAACCCGGAGAAGAATGTTCCTTTGAAATGACTTTCAAGGTAACGCCATATGCATAAACTGGAGACAATAGTCAGAAACAAAGCCGGGCTGCATGCGAGGCCTGCTGCGCTGATCGCCGAAACCTCCCAGAAATTCAAATCTGAGGTTTTTCTGCAGAAGAACGGTACTGTGGTTAATGCCAAAAGCATAATCGACATCATGTTGTTGGCTGCCGAGAAAGGTAGTACCATATCAATCAGCGCTTCCGGCTCTGACGAACTTGAAGCCGCTAAAGCAATTCATAATTTATTTGAAAGCATGTTTGACGAGGATTAATGCTGAAAGGGATTGTTGCTTCAGAAGGACTGGGAATCGGGAAAGCCTTTATCATAAAGAAGTTTCTCTGTAAAAATCTTAAGCCTCGGAGCATCTCAGATGGAGAAATTGACAAGGAACTCACCCGGCTTGACAGTGCCATTAAAAAGGCCACTTCCGAATTAGCCCAGCTTAAACAGAGGGCTGACCGGGAAATTTCCAAGGAAGCCTCGGAAATCTTCCAGGCTCAGATCATGATCCTGAATGATCCACTCTTTATGGGTGAAATCATCGAAATTGTGAAATCCGAGAAAGTCGACGTTGAAAACAGCTATCTTCGGGTAATGAACAAATTCATCGGCCTCTTCGAGAAGATGAAGGAAGAATATTTCAGAGAGAGGGCCGACGATATCCGTGAAGTCGGCGAACGCGTGATTGGAATTCTCCATGGCCGCGACTCCAAGAGCTTGCAGAAGTCTGATGATGAGATAGTACTGGTTGGAAGCCAGATTGGGATCAGCGACCTGATGAATTTCGATAAATCCAAGATTGCAGGAATCTGTGTTGAAACATCAGGCGGCACCTCACACATGGCGATCTTCGCCAAGACCTTGGAAATTCCCATGATCGTAGGATTGACGGACATCACTTCCAAAATCACTGATGATCTGCTCATGATTATGGACGGAATTGAAGGAAAAGTGATCCTGAGTTTTGACGAGCCTACTTTAAACCGGTACAAGCGTCAGCAGGAAGATTACTACATCAATAAATTCAAGGAAAAAGAAGACAGTGCCAGGTCGGATGCCAGAACCCTTGACGGGCATGTATTTATGATCGACGCTAATATTGAGAGGGAAGAAGAAGCCATGCTGGCGGCTGAGTACGGTGCCAACAGCATCGGACTGTATCGCACGGAGTACCTGTTCGCTGAATACGAACGTCTGCCTTCCGAAGAAGAACAGGTGAAAAGCTATTCCAGAGTCCTGAAAGCCTTCCCTGACAAGCCGGTAATCATCAGATCCTTTGATCTGGGCGGTGACAAGCAGTTCTATCGATTCAAGAACATCAAGGAAGAAAACCCTTTCCTTGGATTGCGCGGGATCAGGATCAGCCTGCAGCACATAACCCTGTTCATCACCCAGTTGAAAGCCCTGTACAAATCCAGTCCCCACGGGAAACTGCACATACTGTTCCCCATGATCTCTTCGATAGAAGAAATTCATAAAATCAAAGAGATTATTAAAGGTGTTAAGGATGACCTGAAAAAAGAAAAATACCCATACTCGAAAAATGTGAAGCTTGGTGTTTTACTGGAAACCCCTGCATCTACCTATCTGATCGACGATTTTTCCCGCGAAGTGGATTTTTTCAGTATCGGGACCAATGACCTTCTGCAATTTATCCTTGCAGTTGACAGAAATAACCCTTATATTTCCGAATCTTACAATATTTTTCATCCGGCGATTTTTCGCAGCTTGAAAAAAATCATCGATAGAGTCCATCAAAACGGACTCTGGACCTCCATTTGCGGCGAGATGGCCTCAAACCCACTGATTACGCCTGTTCTGTTGGGTTTCGGCATCGACAAGATGTCCCTCAGTCCGCCCTTAATTCCACGCATAAAGAAGATAATCAATAAATTGCATCTGGACGACGCACGGGAACTTGCCGATACAATTATGAAGTTATGCAAATCCGAAGAAATCAAGTCCACTTTGGAGAATTTTCACAGGAATTGCATAAAAGCGCAGGAGGTCTCTGATGAAATGCCCCCATTGCGGAGCTGATAATGTCGATAACAGCAAGTTTTGCGTCGAATGCGGAGCCGGGCTTGATGAAGGCGGAAAAGCCAATCTGGACATCGGCGGCCTGAAAGCCAAGGTGAAAAGTGAAAAGGGCGATGGTATCGATGCCATGATCCGCGAGGAGGACGACCTCTTCGATCTGGACCTGAATCTGGATAAAAACAGTAAAAGCTCGAACAAGGATGATGAAGATATTTTCCGTGAACTGGGGCTGGTCGAGGAAAACGATTCCGGAAAAGACGCCAGGAAAGGCAAGGAGTCCGGGGAAATTTCCATTCAGTCCAATTTTCTCAATGAAGACAGCAATTTTCTGAATGATGTCCCTTCCAAAGAAGTACCTTCCAAAAAGGCATCTGAACCCAAGAAGGAAACCACAGATTCCGCTGAAGATGATTTTTTCAAGGAACTGGATCTTTCGGATTCCCAGCCATCAATTGACGTGAAATCCGAATCCGGAGATCTGAAGGATGACATGAGTTCTTCCGGCGAGATTAAGCTGGACTTGCTGGAAAGCAGCGTCCAGAAGCCGCCCTCTGCCCAAATCACTGATTCCAAGAAATCATTCGATGAACTTTTTGCGGGTGGTGACGAGGAAAAATACGATGAGCTTCTGCCAAAGAAAAAAGAAGATAGCGCAGATAACGGATTTGATTTTTCTCTGGACAGTAAACCACAGCCGGAAGCTAAAGCTGCGAAACCATCAACCAGCAAAGATGAAGGCGATTTAGACATTAAAATGGGTGATGACGCAGAATTCAGTCTTGACGATGAAGGCTCGGATGACGATTTCAGCGATCTTCTGCCACCTAAAGCTGAGGAGGGGAAGAAAGCCGAAGAGATGGATTTCGATCTCAGCGGCGAAGATAAAGAAAAAGGAGAGTTCTCATTTGAAACCGAGAAATTCAGCCTGGATGAACCGGCAGCTGAATCTGAAGAAGAACCACTTTTCGACGCGAGCGCAGTCAAAACGCTTTTCGCTTCCCCTGAAGAACCCAAAGTAAAAAAACCGGAAAATGCTGACTTGAAGACTGAAGTACCTCAATCAACAGTCACTCCTTCCAAGAAAACAAAGATTCCACCGCCTGCAGTTTCCAGGGAAGAGTCAGATCTTTCCAGAATCCTGCCCGAACTGACACCGGAACCGGAAATACCTGAAATTAAATCGCAGATCGAACCTGAGATCAGCTCTGATGAAGCTGAACCTGTAATCGTGGAGAGCGTACCCGGCGGTCCGGCCAAGGGTAAAGAAGCAGTTCCCGTGATTGAGCGCGTCAGGAAAAAGATGCAGGCAGAGGAAGAACGGGAACGTGAAGGAGAAGAGTCCCAGGAAGAAGAAATCCAGGTTCCGGAAGAGGAAGATGAACAGAAACACCTTGAAAATCTGCTCTTCAGGTTGCAGCAGGAATCGAATGACGACGAGAAATATGCCATCATACAGGAACTCGGTGAACATAAAGCCGAAAACGGTGTTAAACCTATTCTGGATATTTTAAATCAGGACAACCTGGATCTGCGGGAAGCAGCGATTGAAGCGCTTGGCGATATCGGTTCAGGCCTCGCTACCGACCCCCTGCTTAAAATGCTGGTGCAGGAAGGAAATGAGGATATCTGCTATCTGCTGATCAAGGCTCTGGGAAAGATTGGATCAGTCCAGGCTGTGGAACACCTGCTGCTGGTTCTGAATAATGAAAATGATGATCTGGTGTATGTAGCTGCCGAATCACTAGGAAAGATCGGTGATGAGCGTGCTGTGGATGGATTGATTCCGCTCCTGAAAGAAAAAAGCGGCGACTTGCGCTTTGTGGCTGCTAAAGCCCTGGGGAAAATTAAAAGCCGTAAGGCTATCCCGGCCCTTAATAAGCTGGCTGACGACCCGGTCGACGAGGTCAGAAGTGCCGTCTGCGAAGCTCTCGGCCTCCTGCGGGCCGAAGAATCTCTGGATGTGCTGGTTAGTCAGCTCTCAGACCAGAACGATGATGTCAAACTCAAAGCTGTCTGGGCGCTTGGTGAAATCCGCCGTCGAGAGATAGTAAACTCGATTTCCATATTATTGAAGGATCTCAATGAAAGGATCCGCAAGGAAGCGGCCGTAGCACTCGGAAAAATCGGTGATCCGTTTTCCTGCGAATCCCTGATCGAAGCTCTGGCTGACGTACAGGATGAAGTGCGCCTTGCAGCCTGCGAGTCCCTGGGACTTTTGAAAACACCACGCGCGGTGGCTCCCCTGATCAAACTGTTGAGCGAGAATATCGCACCTGAATTGAAGCAGAAAGCCATCATCGCGCTTGGCGAGATCGGCGATGAGGAAGCCACTGAAACAGTGATCCAGCATCTGGATGACAAGGATGAACGGCTGCGCGAACAGTCTGTGATCGCTCTTGGCAAGATCGGTAACCGCATGGCAACCGAAGCTTTGATCGAAGTGATCGACGATGCCAACGATGAAGTCAGAAAACAGTCTGTAATTGCGCTGGGAGTGATCAAGAACGAGATGGCTATCTCCAGGCTCATTCGAAAACTGTCAGATGAGAATGTTGTGGTGAGCGAAGAAGCTGTAGATGCGCTGGTCAAATTCAAGGAACAGGCCACTGAAGCCCTGGTGGAATTTCTTCCCGGCTCAAAAAGTGACATCAAGTCCAAAGTAATCCGTGTGTTCTCCAGAACTGGAGACATCAGGACAATCATGCCGCTGGTCAGGCTTCTGGACAGCAATGACAAGAAAATCAAGGCTCTTACCGTGGATGCCCTGCTCTCAATCGACAGGGCAGTGATGGAAAGCCGCAAGATGATCCTGGTGATGAGGGAATCATATTCATGGCTGCGCTTCACCATCGCCCAGTGCCTGATCCGGGAAAAAGATTCCAGGGTATCCGGGATGCTGGTTTCGATCCTGAAAGATACAATCCGCGCCAAAGATCTGGAAGAACTGCGAGGTCTTGAAGACGAAAATATTTTCTGCACTGTCCGGGAAGTATTGAACGGCATGCAGAGAAATGTGGCCGAACTGCTCGGAAAATTCGGTAACGAGCAGGCGGTGGACCAGCTGATCGAAGTGCTGTCCGAATCTGAGTCAATCGCTAAATACTGGGCCGTGTTTGCTCTCGGGGAACTCGGCAATTCCAAGGCAATCGAAGTGCTGATAGGGCTTTTGAAGCATAAAACCGATGGCGTTGATTACTATGAAATAGCCAATGCCCTGGTGAAAATCGGGGAGCAGAAAATTGTGCGTATCTTACTTGAGGAGCTTACCGTGGCGGATGATTATGCCAAGGAAAGCATTATTTACACGCTGGGCGAATTCAAAGATGTGCGTGCGATTGAACCATTGGTCAGAAGCCTCAAGGACTCCAACGAGCAGTTGCGCAAGGTCGCTGTGGAAGCCCTTGGCAAGATCGGTTCCGCGCTGGCAGTGGAACCACTGGTCAAAGTCCTGCGCGACTCCAACGAAAAGATCCGGATGACGATCATCGAGACCCTTGGCGCGCTCCGGGATCCGAGAGCAGTGGAACCGCTCACGGAATCTCTGGGTGACAAGAGCGAAACGATCAGGATCAGGATCATTGAATCCCTCGGGAATATTGAAGACCACAGAGTGGTGCCGATCATTCTGAAGAGCATCAATGACCAGAGCGATCTGGTACGGGCGAAAGCCGCCAGAATCCTGGGTGAGAAGAAGGACCGCAGAGCTCTGGAAAGTCTGTACAAGCTGCTGGACGATCCGGACAACCGCGTGCGGGAAGAAGCCGTGGAAGCACTCGGCAAAATCGGAGATACAGGTGCGATTACACCGCTGGTCAAGAACCTCAGCCTGGAGAACATGTGGATCAAGAACAAGATTTTCGAGGCAATCAGCCAGTTTGGCGAACAGGCTATCCCGCTGCTGGTGAAATGCCTGAAGAACGACGACCAGGTGCTGCGGGACAATTCCACAGAGATCCTGTCCATGATTCAGAACAATCAGCTGGAAAAGATCCTGATTAAGATGCTGTATGACCGCAACCGATTCATGAGGGAACATTCAGCGCTGGTGCTGGGAAACATCAAGAGTGTGGGATCCTGCGACTCTCTGATCGAACTGCTCTCTGACCGCAGCAAGAGCGTGCGCGGGGCTGTCTGCAAATCCCTCGGCAGGATCTCCGATGTGCGGGCCATTCCGCCGCTCAAGGAAGCCCTGAAGGACGAAAGCCGCGAAGTCAGGGAACAGGCTAAACTTGCATTGAACAAAATTTACGAGAAGAACAGGATCTGAATTCACTTTTCTTTTTCTTCTCAGGCGGCATTTAAAACCCCATCTCCAAGTCTATCCTGTTTTCAGATACAGGTTCTAAACTCATTTGAAATTTTCAACGTTGAGAGATAAAATTCAGGTAATGAACGAGAGTCCAAAAATTTCCAGAAAAGACATCATAGAACTCCTGGTCCGCAAATTTTCCCAGGCCGGCTGCGTCTGCATAGTAGGCCTGCCCGGGTCAGGCAAAACATGGCTGACAGGAGAATTGCTCGCCAGCCTGCAGAAGAACGGGTGGAACTCAATCATCCTGCGCTGCAGGGACGCCTGGACTGAAGAGGATTTCTACAGTTCACTCTCAGACACCCTGCGCCTTTATGCCGGCGACAAGGAAGTACCGATCTTCTGCCATGATCCGGAAAAGTTTCTTGATTTCCTGTCCAAAAGGGACATCAAGCTGATCATCGACGATTTTCACATGAGCGAAAGCAGAAAAACGCTTGACCTGCTTGAAAAGGCTTCTTCCTCTGCAGAGGGAAGGGTGATCGTCACTTCCAGAACCAGACCGAAAACCTCGATTGAAGTTTCAGCGGACATTTTCACATACTTCCTGCCCCCGCTGATCGAATCCGAAACTTTGGAAATGGTTGACTCGATCTTCGAGTTTCAGAATCGTGATCTCCCGGATGCGGAAACGAAAAGAAAGATCTGCAAACTGTCCCAGGGACATCCCTTTTCAGTCAAGGCGATCTGCGCTCTTTTGTTATCAGGAGAGATGACCCTGACCAAGTGGGGCGGAGATAAAAAACTCGATGAAATCATCAATCATTTTTTCGAGGGTTCTTTCTGGAAATCCCAGACTAAGGATTTCAGGCAGATCCTGAAGCAACTCAGTGTTTTCCGCATCCCTGTGGGCAGCGAAATCGTGCGGGATATTGCAGCGGACAATGACGGAACCATGCTGGACAGGCTGAGAGACTCGTGCCTGGCCGAGTACGATTCCTTCGGCAAGATTTCCCTGCCCATGATCCTCAAGAGTTTCATCAGGGAAAAGATACCGGATGCAGAGATGGAGGAGCTGCACGACAGAGCAGCATTGCTGCTGCAGAAGCGTTTCGGTTCAGAGCCGCTGTATGTAAAAGAGATTTATAATCATTTTCTCTTTTCGCGACAAAGGCATGCCGCCATTGATGCCCTGATTAAGTTCGGAGATATGAACCTGTTCCTTCCGTCTGTAAGCTGCGACCTTGTGTTCATCATCCGGAACGAGCTCGAATCAGCCGGGTACCGTGAGCGTGATTTGAAACTGGCCCTGATCGACCAGCTGATCCTGCAGAATAGATTTGAGGAAGCCCAGGTGGAAATCGAAGCCATCGAGGGTGTACACAGGGCATTTTTTGCCGCCTGCATTGAATATTACAAGGGCGGCATCGAAGCCGCGCTGGATTCATTCTCTCTCCTGCTGAAGGAAGCAGATCCGACCTTGAAATTTCTGCTGCTGTTCAAAATCGGCATGTGCCATCTGCAGCTAGGGGATCTCGAAAAAAGCCGGGAAATTCTTGAAGAAATACCTAAAATGCAGGGATTCGCATCCGATTTGAAAGCAACTGCCCTGTATTTCAGATGCAACTCGTTTTTATTCGACTACCTGGGAAACGTTGAGAAAGCGCTCTCAGAGATCGAGCAGGTAGTCGGGCTGGCCAGGGAAAACGGGATGAAAACTTTTCTGGGAGATATTTTGTCCCTGAAAGGGCATTTCCTTCTGAAACTTGCCAGAATGGAAGAAGCTGGACAGGTCGCCGTTGAGGTGTTGAAACTGGCAGAGGAGCAAGGCGATTCCGCTCTTTCCGGGACTGCCTGCGGCCTGCTGGGATCTCTCAGCTACCATCAGGGAGATTTTAGGAAATCCATCGAATACCGCCTGAAGAGCAGGGATTTTTTCCAGCGTTCCAATTCCGCGGTTTTTACGGCCTGGACGCATGCCGATATCGGTAGGGCGTATCTCAGGCTGGGGGAAGAAGATGTTGCTGAAGATTATTTTGCAAAAGCGCTGGAAACGATCGACCAGGTGGACGACTTCGCTCCCAAGGTCAGAGTGAATTATTCCTATTGTGAATTGCTGCTTTTCTCCAGCAGATTCGTGGAAGCCCTGGAAAGGCTTCAGGCAATCGGAAAGCTTTTCCACGGTCAATGCCCGGTCCTGTTTACCAGCTTTAATTTTCTGATGGGAACAGCGCTTGAAAAACTGGGGGAATCGGCTAAATCCCGCGATTATTTCAAGCAGTACCGGATCGACCTGGATTCCATGTCTGCAGAAACCAGGAAGCTGACCGAAGAGGATGATTCCTGGCTGACGGTCAAACTGCGCGAACTGGGAAAGATTGGGCCACCGGCTCTCAAGGCGAAGCAGGCTCTTGCCTATGAATTGTTCGCGGATTCCGCGGACCCCGGCCTGATAATCGATGGCCTGGCTGGAAATTTCAAAGATTTCCAGAAGATCGGCATGGGCGGCATGGGTGTGGTTTTCAAGGCACTGGACATCAAGCGCGACCGGACAGTCGCCATCAAGGTGCTTGCGGAAAAATACCGCGACAATCTGAAATTCATCCGCCGCTTCATCAAAAGGGACGGGCTGGCCGCCCAGAGGCTCGATCATCCTGGAATCGTCAGGATCTTCGAGGTCGTCGAAGGGGAGATACCATACATCGTGATGGAATACGTGGAAGGCGAGAGCTTCAGGAAAATCCTGGACCGCCTCGGCAGGCTTCAGCCGCAGCATGTGGCGCGCATCGCCCTCCAGGTGGCCGAAGCCCTTGCCTATGCCCACAGCCACAACATCATCCACCGCGACATCAAGCCTGACAACATCATGCTGCACCAGAATCGTCTCGCCAAGATCATGGATTTCGGCCTGTCCAAGGTTCTGGATGTAGCATCCATGACCGGAACCGGCGAGGTGTTCGGCACTCTTTACTACATGCCCCCCGAACAACTCAGGGGTGGCGACATTGTCGAAGGCACGGACATTTACGCGCTGGGAGTGACGCTTTACGAATTCCTGACAGGCACCTTACCTTTCAAGGGAAATAACCCCGAGCAGGCCTTGTACAAGATTTTCAACACCTCACCTCCCCCGCCATCCGGGATTGTGCCTGAGGTGTCTCAGAAACTTGACCGGATAGTGATGAAGGCGATTGAAAAGGATGCTGCCAAGCGTTATCAGAATGCCTATGAACTGATCGACGACTGCAAAGTGTTTGAATCGAAAAAGCAGCATCGCTGAACTTTACCTTGTCAAGTATCGGACTAACCCATTCATTTGATTCCCAGCTTTTCCAGCACTTCCGGACATGCTCCGGTGACTGAAACGGGAATCATGATGAATTCTCCGCCGGTCCGGGTATTCACGACCCTGGCCAGGCAGGGATAGCGTTCGCCGTCATCAGGGCTCAGAAGCTTTCTGTCAGTCTTTGTGAATGCCAGTGGCTGGAAGAACAGCGGTGAACTGATCGCGAAATCAGTGAATGCTTCCTGGACACTGCCAGAGATGGAAGGCATCCCGGCCAGCGGCCCGCTGAATTCGATCCCGCTGCCTGCGATCTTGAACCCGAACGCGCCGCGCGATGTTTCCCAGGAATTGAAGAAATCGCCTTTTCCCCAGGAAATGACCCCGAATCGCTTGGGTTCCAGCAGAGTCGCTTCAGTCCTGGCATCGATCGGAGCCCAGGTAAATTGATCCGATTCGATACCCATTCTGGGCGGGTCTTTGTATAAGCCGCCGCCTCCACCGTAGTTGACAACCTGAACTGCGATCAGGTTGTCTTTACCGAAATTCAGCGAGGCATAGGCCGGATCGCCGGGTTTCAAGGCATAGCGCTGGAAATGATCGCGGCCCCATTCCGAACCGACCAGAATTCCGTTTAGATAGACCCAGTCAGCATCGTCAACTGCCCCCAGTTCGAACAGAATGCTTCTGCCCCTGGCCTCTGCCGGAAGCTGAAAATGGTGCCTGTACCAGCCCCATCCCTCATAGGATTTTTTCAGATGGTCCTCCCACGTGCCGGGAATTTTGACCGGTTCCCAGTCTTGATCCGGATAGTCCTGTCTGAACCAGCCATTTACGAATCCGGATTCCGTTTCCCTCCAAACCTGTGTCCCGGCCTGGGAGGTTTTGAAAACCCATCCGTCCAGGGGGCTGCCGGCAAGCAGGTGGCGGTAGTCATACCAGTCTACAATTCCGCCGGTTTCACCCATTGTCCAGCGGTCCTGCATGGTCCCTCCGTAAAAGACGATCGCATTTCCCCGGTCCAGGAATCTGGTGAGGGCCGGACGGATTTCGACTCCGGCTCTGGTCTTCAGGGGAAGGGCGTTTCCGGGAACGATCAGGGCTGAGATGTTTTGGGAGTCCAGGCACAAAAGCTCATCGACAGTTACGTATCTCCTGGGCAGGCCGTCCGGCAATGCGGCAGGGAAACTGTCGTCGTGGAACACGGCGGCCCGGCGATTTT
The DNA here is from genome assembly GCA_028687545.1 of Candidatus Wallbacteria bacterium. Lineage (NCBI taxonomy): Bacteria > Candidatus Walliibacteriota > Candidatus Wallbacteria bacterium. The sequence goes on along the minus strand of JAQTZZ010000010.1, from coordinate 101,193 downwards.
TCAACTGAGGGCAGCCGAGTGGCTTTACGGAAGGTAGTTTTGCAAGATCCGGATAGATCCGCGGAGAAACCGCTGCGGATTCTGCGCCTTCGACCGCCGCGCCCCTGACCGATTCAACGATTTTCACCCTGGGGTCTGTGACGCGGATGTAGAGTTTCCCATTTTCCTGCGAGAGGAATATTTCGCCCCCGGGAAGCGGAACCGTGGCGCTCCAGTCTTTCCATTCTGCAGGGACGTTCGGTGATACGCGAATCCTGGCGCAGCCTGGCTCAAGGATTTCGATTCCGAGCAGCCCTTCGACAATTGCGTACTGATACGAACCGGCGGCACTCAGGAAGGCGTTCCCGCCTTCAGTCACGCCTTCAGGCGAAGTCAGCTCCTCCATCATTCCGGGATAGTGCTCGTCTTCCAGGGTTTTTGAGCAACATTCCAGCAGGTGAATCCCGCCGGCTATGTCTCCGTTCTGCAGCCGGGCTCGTGCTTCCACGGCGTTCCACCAGGGCCACATCTTGTAATTATGGTCACAATTGGCTTCCACATGCGACATCGGCGGATAGATCGTGGTCGAGCCTGCAGCGCGCCAGTTTCGGTTTTTGACTGTTTCCAGAGTTCTTCCGATCCTGTCCGCTGGCGCTACGCCGCATAAAACCGCCAGGCTGTTTTCCGCCGCAGAGGAACGCGTATCCCGCAAGTCCCAGAGGGAAAGATTGTCGTATTCGCCGGTCGATTCATTCCAGAGCACGTTGTTGATCGCTGCCACGAACCTGTCTCTCACGCTTTGCAGCCTGGACGCTGCCGAGCAGTCACCGAGGGTCCGCTCGATCATGGAAAATGTGTTCAGCAGATCTGCGAACAGGGCATTGGAATACAGGACGCGCGCCCCATCCGGGAAAAGAAAGAACCGCGAATGGTCCATCCATTCCGTCACGTCGACCAGCAGGCCTTCGCGGCGGTAATCGCGCCCGATCCAGGCGTTGACCCACGGCAGCAGGACTTTTTCGGCATCAGCCAGGAATTTCCTGTCTCCGGTTAAGAGAAAATAATGCCAGACAGCGTTCGCCAGCCAGGAGGTTCCCTCTGCAGAACCTCCCTGCGAAGGGTCTTCGGTCGCTTTCAGACCAGCCGGATTATTGGCCGCATAGCGCCCGAGATCATATTCGAGCGTGGTGCGGGCACGGGAGAACTGGCCGCTTGCCATCGCCCCGGGTACGAGTCCGGTTCCCAGATCGCGGGACCAGACATCGCGCCAGCGGAAGATTTCACATACATGCAGGTGCCCGTCGAATCCGAGATCAAGGAGATAGCGGTTGAAAGGCACTGCGCGGTTCACGAGTTCCGAAGGGGTCTTCAGGACAAAACCTTTTTGGTACTGCTCTTCCCATTGTTTGCGTAAATCGCTGAAAGTGCCGTGAGGAGCTTTTGTCCCGGAGAATAGAATCAGTTCTCCCTTGTTTTTCTTCATCTCGATGGGGATCAGCCCGGAACGGGAAAGAGCAGGTGCGCCATGCTGGCTGATTTTCAGGGCTATGCTTTTCTTCTTACCTGCCACCCTGACGGCCAGGACATACGGATTTTCCTCAGTCGCGCCGTGCAGAATCTCCACTTTCAGTCCATGCACCGCAAGAGAGTAAACCACACCCCCTGGAAAGAAAACTGAACCTGCATCCTTCGAGGATATTCCGACCGGATGGCCGTCTATCAAGATCTCGAAGGTTCCGGCCGCATCGCCTCCGGTATGAAATTCGTATCCGTCGGATCGCACTTTCACTACGCTTCTGCCGTTGCCGACAAGCCCTGCCGGAGTTTTGCCGGAATATTCAATCACGTTACCCTGCGCTGCAACAAGCGGTGTGCCGATTAAGGTGAGAAAAAACATCATGGCCAGGGACTTCATGAAACCTCCAGAATTATCTGAAATATATTGATAGTAAAACACAAAATATTCCAAAGCGCACGCTGTAATTATCCGATCACTAGTGACTGAAAGGTTCGTTCAGGTGTAAAATGGAGGCGTCCATCATTTGAGGAGGAATCGTGCCAAAAAATTCAATCCTGCTTCTTGTGACAATTTTCCTGTTTGCGCTTCAGGTGGATGCCCAATCCGCCATTACAGCCATTGCCTCGGCTTCCATGGAAACATGCCCGGCGCAGTTAGCAGTTGACGGAGACCCGAACACCCGCTGGATCAGCGCGCCTGAAGACAATCAATGGTGGCAGGCGGATTTTGATTCCCCGCGTTCGATCTGTGGAATAGTAATCAAATGGGAATATGCTCATGCGGAAAAATACGCGATCGAAGTGAAAAGCGGGTCAGGCGGGTGGCATAAGGTTTATGAAACCGGCACTTCGGACGGCAATACAGATATCATCCATTTCGAACCTGTCACTGCAACAGCAGTGAAGCTCGAATGCATCAAACGTGGGACAGGCAGCTGGGCCTTTTCGATCTGGGAAATCGGATTCATCGACGGTAAAGACGCCCCCATTCTCACCGCCGGAAGTGACCGCTCGTGTTTCACGGTCAGCCTGCCAAAGCCGATGCCTCTTGGCGGTATAATCCTGAAATGGGGTGAAAAATATCCTGTCTCTTACTTTCTGGAAGCCACTTCTGACGGTAAAGCCTGGAAAGAGGTTTACAGCACTGCCAGGGGGAAATCAGGCGAACAATGGGATTATTTCGACTCCGTGGAAGTCAGTGGCATCCGTATTAATTGCGGGGGAAAAGGATTCGATCTGCTTGGCTATGAATTCAAGGGGTCCGAAGAAAAGGCAGACAGAACGAAACCCTATCTGGCACTGTCCGGGAAACACCCGGGAGAATACCCCATGTGGCTTTCCTGGAAACAGGAATTCTGGACAGTAGTCGGTATCCCGATCGAGAAAAACGAGGGTGTGTTCTCTGAGACCGGTGCAGTCGAACCCTTCAAAAATGGATTCAGCGTGATGCCGTTCGTGCTGGACGGGAAGAAGCTCCGGACGGCCCTGGACTGCAAGGTGTCCCAGAGCCTTCAGGACGGATATCTGCCGATCCCGACCGTCAGATGGGAGACTAAGGGCTGGGATCTGAAAATCACAGCCGTCGGTACAGGTACTCTTGGAAAGTCGCATACAGCGGTAAGATACTCTTTCACTAACAATAAAAAGGAAGCTTTCAAGGGAAAGCTGGCCCTGGTAGTGAGGCCGCTGCAGTTGAATCCGACCTGGCAGCACGGAGGATTCAGCCCGATCGACAGATGCGAATGCCTGAACTGCGACGATTTTTCATATCTCCGCATCAACGGGCAGCCGGGACTGATTGCACTCAGCCGGCCCCTTTCGATGGCCGCCATGGAGTTCGATACTTCGGAAATCATGGATTGCGTCAGGAACGGATCTCTTCCGGATTCCCCAATCATCAGAAGCAAGGAAGGCGCGATTTCCGCAGCAGTGCTGTTCAGCCTGGATCTCAAGCCCGGGCAGAAAAAAGACATCCTCGTCGCGTATCCGATGGAAGGGGGATTCTCCCCAAGCGCTTTGGCCGGTTTTTCCTTTGAATCTGCGAGATCTGCCGAGGCACAGCGCTGGAGTGAACTTACGAACAGGGTGGAAATCAGGATTCCGGAAAAGAGGCTGACTGACGTGGTGAAATCCAACCTGGCCTATGTCCTGATCAACAAGGATGGGCCATGGATTCAGCCCGGATCGCGCAATTACTCCCATTCCTGGATCAGGGACGGCGCACTCACCGGCATCGCTCTGATGAGGATGGGACTGGTGAATGAAGTCAGGGACTGGCTGGAGGCGGTTGCTACCATAATCCCGGACAACGGCTATGTGCCGTTCATGAGATTTGAGAACGGGAAAACTCCGGCTTTCGTAAATGACAGTTCCACTGATGGAAAGGAATTTGACAGCCAGGGTGAATATCCCTATGCAGTCCGCAACTACTTCGACTATTCCCATGACATTGAGTATCTCAAACTCGTTTATCCCAAGGTGCTCGCTTCCCTGAAATTCGCCCGAGACCTGCGACATTCCACCATGACCGAGGCGATAAAAAACGATCCCAGGCAGGCCCCGAACTACGGCATACTGCCCGGTTCGAACAGCCATGAAGGATATTACCCCGGAATGCACAGTTACTGGGATGATTTTTTCGTCCTGCGCGGCATCAAGGATGCGATCTATCTCGCTGAGCTGCTGGGGGACAAGGAGAACGCCTCCATGCTGCAGGCCGAACTCACAGACTTCAGCAAATGCCTGTATGACTCTCTCAATCTGGTGATTTCAAGCCGGAATATCGACTATATTCCCGGCTGCACGGAAAAGGCGGATTTCGACGCCACCTCAACCGCCATAGCGGTCGTGGCCTGCGGGGAGCTCGACAATCTCCCGAAAGAGCAGCTGAAACACACTTTCGACCGCTATTACGAGGAATTCCGCAAGGGTACTGTTCCAGGGCATGAGAGGACATTCACTCCCTATGAAGTGCGCTCCGCCAACGCTTTCGTCAGAATGGGGCAGCGCGACAGGGCTCTTGCCATGCTCAGATACCTCACCGCCAGTTCGGTCCGCCCTTATGCGTGGAATCACATGGCTGAACTTGTGCATGCTAATCCCAGGGAGCCTTCCTACATCGGCGACATGCCGCACACCTGGGTAGGTTCGGGATTCATCGACGCAGTCAGGACTATGCTGGTCTATGAATCAGGGGACAAACTGATCCTCTGCGCAGGAATCGACGCGGACTGGCTCAAGAGTGGCGTTACTGTCAAAAATCTCCCGACCAATTACGGCATGCTGAGTTACTCGGTCAGGAAAATCGGCAAAAAGATCGAATTCTCAGCTACAGGGACTGCCACCCCCCCTGGAGGGATGATTCTCAGGCTTCCGACTCAACATGGGGACAGGGACGTCGCAGTGCCAGAACTGCCGGCTAAGATCAGCATTGATCCTCTAAACATCGCAGGGACGAAGAATTAAATTCCTGCCACAGGCAGATGCACATGCTGACAACTACAAATGGTGTGACTGAATAGTAATGGAAAAACCAGGGCTGGGTTTGCGCCCAGCCCTGGAAATTCATTGATTCTCACCTGCCAAGTATCAGTCGAGGGTGACAAGATCTTTGTAAATATAGCCGTTGCCGTTGTTCGGGATCACGATCCTGTACCAGTTCCCTTCCATGCCCGTAGTCACGACCTTGGTCCCCTTCTGCACAGTGCCGAGTATTGAGTAACCGGTTCCAGGGCCCTTGCGTACATTGACATTGTCGGTGTTGACAGTCCCGACTTTCTGGTTCTGGTTATAAAGTTTGATCTGCAGTAGCTTTGCTGTCTCTGAACCGCCGGACTTGAGCGTGAACTTGATCGTAACTTCAGTACCGCTGAGCGCGTCCTCATTTACTTTGCCCGCTCTGATGGTAACGCTGTTCGATTTCCTAGCTGCCAGGGTACCGGCCTGATGCGGACTCTGCACAGTTATCTCCGGGCCTGCCGAGATCTCAATGACTGCGCCTTGCGAATCGACGAAACCGTAATTGACAATGTCGGCTGAGATTTTGAGTTCCTCGCCGGTCTCGAAAATCCCGTTGCCGCTGCCGTCCAGGACCACTGCCCGCCTGATTTCCAGCACCGCATTTTCGTGATAGTACTTGTCCGCAGCCTCACCCCCCTTGGTCCCTCCTTCGGCGAAGGCTGCGGGATAAACCTCGGCGGCAGCTTTGTCGTATCCTTCTTTATAACCCTTGTTGAACAGGTTCCTGCAGGCCGTGTCAAATCCTTCCTTCTTGCCGGCCGCAAAACCCTCGCCGCGCCCCCGCTCCCTGTCCGCAGGATATTCCTGCTGCTCCTGCGCGGCATATGCAGAGTTGTAGGCGGAATCATAGGCATTGTGGTAGGCGATCTGGTAGGCCTGGTCCTTGCCCTGGCCGTAGCCAAAGGAATAGCTGTTCTGGTAAGCGGTCTGGTAGGCCGATGAGTAAGCGTTGCCATAGGTCTGGTTGTATCCTTCGGTCCTGGCACGCTGATAGGCCTGGTCATAGCCCTGCCTGTATCCCGCGTTGTACCCGTCCTGCCATGAACGCGACTGATTCCAGCTGGCCTGTTCCAGCCTGGTATCCGGGATGTCCAGCCCGTCGAGAAGCAGGCTGTCCGGACCTTCGCTTCCGCTGAGTCTAGTGTCACCACCGGAGCGGCCGAAGCTGTCATGCAACTGTTTCTCCTTCTTAGCGAAGCCGTCCTTGTATCCGGCCTGCCAGCCCTTTTCCTTTTCCACTTTGCGCGCTTCGGTATCGCCAGCGGCAACGCCCTTATCGTAAGAATCGCTTTTCTCGCCCTCCGCATAGCCTGCAGCATAACCCTCGTTTTTTCCGGCCTTGAAGCCTTCGTCATAACAGCGCTTAGCTCCTGCGGCCTTGCCGTTTTCCGTACCCTTGGCTTCGCCGTCGATTTTGCCCTGCCTGATCCCCTGCTCCTGGCCTTCGCGGTTACCGTCCTGGACGCCTTTGGTATAGCCGTCGTTCCTGCCGTTCCGGTCTCCGTCCGCCCTGCCCTGGTTATAGCCTTCATTGCGGCCGTCACGTATTCCTGCCTGGTAGCCGTCAGCTCTCCCGGCGTTCATGCCCTGGTTGAAGCCCTGCTGATAAGCCGGGTCATATGGATTTGGATTCGGATTCGGGTTCGGATAAGGGTTGGGTTGTGGCTGAGGGTTAGGATTAGGGTGCGGATGAGGGTACGGTCTCAGATCAACGCTCCCCGGCTGAGTAAGACTGCCGCCCGGAAACCATGCTGCCAAAGTGCAATTGCCGCAGTTTCCGGCATTTTCAGCTGCCCCGGATGTTGCGAACAATACAGCCATCAGCACTGTCATCAGTTCTTTTACATTCTTCACAAAGCCTCCTCACGTGATTTTACAGTTTCAGGATATGTTTCGTTAATAATAAGCCCGGAACAACTCCATTTTAAGCATCAAAACGCATCAAAACATTTCCGTAGGGATCTTCCGCATCACGATCTGGGGGCGGTCCTTTACTTTATTCGCGATGATCTGTAAGTAGGAAAAGTTTGATGGTATGTTAAATTTCGCGGAGTATTCCTGTGACACGTCATGGCGTATCGCAGCCCGGATCAGAATATCTTTCGCGGACTTGGGAAATCCGTCGGCATCGACATAGATTTTCATGGATTGCCCGTGTAATTGTAAGCGATTGTTCACCAGCATCGGGTATCTGTTAAAATCTCAAAAGCCCCGTATCTCACAGTAATTTTTTCCGAAAATCAGAGCGCTACCAGCGACTCATGTACATAACCGGTTCTGCCGTCGGGGATAATCACTTTGTACCAGGTGTCTTCCTTGCCGAGGATCTGCACCTGAACTCCATTATTCAGCGAGGCGATCACAGGAAATTCCGTTCCCGGGCCGGAGCGGACATTGGCGGCCGTATCCACGGAAATATGGCCGGTCTGGTTTCCGTTGGGAACTGGACCAGGATTGCTGCCTGTGATCACAGCCCAGAGATCCGGCCAGGGGATGTTGCCTGCGCAGTCTGTGCTGCATCCCTGCATGGCCTTGTGTTCGGTGATGCCGGGGCAGCCGCGCTGGACCGGGATGCCGTACTGGTCGGCGAAAAAGCGGATCATCCTGCCGCTGGCCTGGATCATAGCCTGGCTGTTCCACCATTCTGGATGGGCGACAGTTGCCTCGTGCTCGACGCTGATCGAGCGGGAGTTGTTTGCCAGGCCTGTAGGGGAGCCGCAGTTCCAGCTTGTGTCAGCTACTCTGACGACCTGGGTGATTTCACCGTCGTCGTGCCTGATGCAGAATTGGGTGCTGGCGCTGGCGCTCGGGTTGTGAAACCAGGAAATTGCGCCTGCGTATGTGCCCATGCCCATCCAGTGATTGACCCAGGTGTCAATGTTGTGATTCCTGCCGCCGGTGTAATTGCAGGAAGTGATGTCGGAAATCGCGCCCGGGTAATCAGCGCGGGACCGGGCTGCTTCAGCCTTCCAGGATTTGTATTTAGGCATCTTGGACTCGATCAGTTCCATGTCGATTGATTTCTGGGCGCAGACTCTCACTTCCTGATTGAAGAGGTTGATCTCGCTGACCCCTTTTTTCAGGATGCGGAAGTACTGGCCGGACTGCATTTCCTGGAATTCCTCTTCGTACAGGCCGCTAAGTTTTTTCACAGCATCGAACCAGTCCTCGAGGCGGGAAAAACCGGCGCGTTTTTCGCCGGCAAAGCTGGCCAGCAGGGCTGCCGCTCCCCTGATGTTGGCTTGCGGATCGTCTTTGAGGACCTGCCGCTCACAGTTCAGGAGGCCTGCAGCCTCGCCCAGGGTGTCGACTCTGTCGTTCTCGACCAGGTGCATGACGCCCCAGCCGCGGTCGATGGTGGGACCGATCTGGATCCAGTTGCTTTCCAGGTAGCCGACGGTTTCCAGGATCGAAGACGGAACCGAGAATTCTTTGGCAGCAGCGGCGATCATAGCCCGGACCTCATCCACTGACGGCTGCGGCTGTTCGACATAGTGGCGCCACAACGCCTCGTCCTCTGCCGATACATCCGACGCAGTGATCACAGCCTCCAGGACTTCCCGGGCATTGTATCCAGCATGAACCACCGGGCATAGTAAAAGCTCGCTCAGTATGATAAAGACGCACACTTGATACAGCATACTGTTCCTCCTTATCAGATGTAATCTCTTTTAATCAATTGTTGATGATTTTAAGCCATCCGGCAAGCTACAAAATGTTTCATTATGTTTCAGTCGCAATTTGGGCTGAGCTGGACGATTGGATTATTCTGCGGCTTCATATCTCTTTGTTCTAACTTAATCAGGGCGCAAGATGTACCGGGGCTATCAAACCAGAACTTGCTGCCGAAAAGATGTTTTCGCTTGAAAAGTCAGAAGTAACGGTCTCCTTTGCAAAAGGTATGCTTCACCCCGTCGATGACCAGGTCTGATTTTCCTTCGAAAATGATGCCCCACTGGCTCTCAATTTTCATGGTATCCCTTCATCCATCCGGATTTAAAGTTTCCGGATCAAGTCTTCGCCATTCAGGATCGCTCCAATCAGCCTGTTTAGCCGCCTGATCCTTGTTTCATGCCCTTTTGCCGACATTATCCAGCCTATATAGTTGCTCGTTCTATTCCCTGGGAGATTGCAGAACCGGGAATATGCCTCCCTGTTCGCTTTGAATAGGGTAATAAGGTCAACAGACAGTTGTTCTTCCTTTTCAGCAACGAACTGCCCTTTTTCAACAGCAATCCTGTAAAGCTCCAGTCCCTTTTGTGTCATCTTCTCTTGAGAAATCATCATATCGGCACGCTTGAGATTCGGTTTTGACCAGAGGCTTCCGGGTTTTCTCGGTGTGAATTTCTGGCAGAAGCGCTGCTCATCCAGCTTCCTAATGATGCTGTCGATCCAGCCGAAGCAGATGGCCTCTTCAACGGCATCATCATAAGGCACTCTGGGTTTTCCGGTATGCGCCTTGTAATAGATCAGCCACACCTCCTTGCAGGAATCGTGATTTTCGGAAAGCCAGTTGCGCCAGTCCTGCCTGTCCTTTGCGTAAAAAGTCTTCATCTGAGCTTGCTCCATCCAGCCTTTTCAGCCTTCCCACCAGCTGAGTATCCTTAATGCGCGGAGGGTATTGATGCGGCTTGGTTTTCCGGTTTGCTCCAGAGTGAAATACTCTTTCCCGGGCCAGCGGTTCTGAACCGGCCAGGTACCGTCCGGGAGCCGTTTTTCAATTAATAGTCCGACAGCATCCGACAGCCTGTCATCCTTTTCCGCTTTGCATTCCCTAAAAAAGTCGAGGCCCCTCAAAAAATCAAATTTCCATCTGGCCGGAAAAGACATCATAATCATCTTTGGATGGGCGGGTTTTCCTGTTTTATGCGACTGATACAATTTGTGCCTGAGCATGAACTCCATTCCTTCAAGTCTGGCCTTCCTTGCAGCTGCCGCCCGTTCCGGATACCTTATCTCATATTGCAGCAATCCTTCCATCACATTGAGCGTAGTGTGGAAGGAACTGTGAACCGTATTTCTGTTCCTCCTGCTTCTGCAGTTCCAGCCACAATCTTGCATCTGCACTGAAAGAAGCTGTTCGGCCAGCCTGTGCACGCGTTCGTCTTTGAAACCAAAATAGCAGAACATGTAAAGGAGCATGCCTGTAACGCAGTCGTCGTTGTGCCTGAGATTTTTCCCGAAGCTCTCTACTCCGTCCTTCCCGTAATTCCGCTCCATCAGCAGATTACAGGATTTCAACGCCTGTTCATTGCCTGGTGCAAGTCCCAGTCCGGCCAGCAAAAGAAGCGAATAATGGGTGGAGGTCCACTTGGGTGTGTAAATCCCTCCCCCGAACATCCCGTTTTCATCCTGATGGGAAAGCAGATCGTTTCCCCAGCCGCAGCTGGCGACTCTCGCCCTTTCCTGTTCGTATACCTCGGAAGGGGCGTTCTGAAGATCCCGCATGACCTGCCAGCGCACGGCAGGATCGCCCTGCATCAGCCATTGAATAATTCCGCTTTGTTCCATTGATTGCTCCTCCGATTTTTTACGATGCATCAGATCCGGATCTTTGAACTGAATCGAGTCCTGCAGTAAAATTCTACCACGGAAATCCGGTTAACACAGCATCAATACATATCAGATCGCATTATCCCCGCGAATCCTTCATTTTGAGTTTTTTTGAGATGTTCTGATGTTCGATTTTCCGGCAAAATGATGTAAAATTAATAAAGTGGGGGAAACATGAAGCGAATTTTTATCAGTGTTTTATTCTGTCTTTTGTTAAAAGTGGTGTCAATACCGTTATTTGCGGAAGAAAGTGAGAAAACACCTGTTCTTATTTTATACTACCAGGAAGCATTTCATGTGGCCGGGCAGCTTGCCGACAGGCTTTGGCCTGCAGTGCATATCCCCTATCAGGAAGTTCCGGTGCTTGCCTATGATCCGGTCAAAAAGGAAGAGTACCTGATAAACCACCCTGATCCTGATTTGAAAAATTATGAACCAACGGAATACTTCATTAATTCCAAGCGTGTCTTCAAAAAAAAGGGTCCGCTGAGCTTCAATTGCCCGGGTGGACGGGCCTGCAGCATGATAAACGGATTTCCAGTTGTCACCATGGGTTACGGAGAAGATTCCTCTCTGGAAGATGTAATAATCAACTTTATTCACGAGGGCTTTCATTATTATCAGTTCGGTAATCTGTACCGCATCGGGAAAGATGATCTTATGAGTCGGCTTAAAAAAGATTTTTTCAGCGAAAACCCGCGTACCGCGGAATATGATGCAGATCTTGTGATGGAAGGCAAGATCCTTGCTGAATTGACTGAAAAAAAGAGTCGAAAAAAAAACGGAGAATCATTATTGGAAAAAATTGTCGCAGTGGATGAAATGAAAAAGAAGAAGATGAGCAAAAAATTGATCCGGGGGGAGAATTATGAGTATTTAATCGAAGGGACCGCGAGTTTTGTGGAACTTAAGGCCCTGGAAATACTCACGGCAGAAGGAGTGAAAAACAGTACTATCCCAGAAGGAAAAATCTTATCTTACAGTTATTTCAAGGGTGATCAGATCAAAAAATATTATCAGACCAATTTGGAACACTTTGGCCCCCAAATGCTCCGAAATAAGATAAACCAGCCTTCTACCAATGCCGGAGAAATTGAATACAGATATGCCCTTGCCTTGATCAGGGTCTTTGACGAATTTTGCAATGATGATGAATGGAAAAAGGGATTATTTCCGCTGCTTGATCCCAGCGTTTCTTCAGATGAAGCCGAAGAATCAGTTTCAGCGCATCTGGATAAATACAATTTACCCCGGAAGATATCGGAGATTTTTAACCTGTCTGACGACCGGATCATGAAAATTTACCGGCAGGTTTTGAATGAATATTTATCCAGCGGTGAAATGTTGGTGATCAACGACAAAACCAGGATCGAGAAATATCTCAGCATATACCCTTTTGAAAAAGGCTGGACTTACAAAATCGAAGCCGGGCAGTTCTTGTACACCTATTTCGACTGGGTTTACGGAAAGGCATATTGCGATAAGAAAATGACGAATTTCGTGTATTTTTGCGGACTTTTCAAGCTGGAAACACCGGATAAAAACCTGACTGTTGAAGAAATTTCCATTCCTGTGATCTCAAACATGTTTAAAGGAGAGATAAGATTCAAAGACATCGGGAATGATCTTTCAAAAGCTGAACTTACTTTTAGTGATAATTCCAATGGCGTATGCCAGAATTTCGAATTGAAAATTCCCGGATTGAAGCTCAAAGCCAAAAAAGCCGAGATAATTCACGATAAAATCAGGAAAGAAACAATGATTCGATTGAAATGAAAATGAGAAGGTCTATAGTCCCCGGCAGTATTTCCTGAAGAATGCGCTGATTTTGTCTTTGCCTGATTTGCCTTCAGCGACCCGCATCACCAGATTATAATATGCTGCAGGCGAAGCAGTCAGATCAAGACCATTCAAACCGAGAAATGCGTAAGCTGCAAGTGCCGCAGTGCGTTTGTTGCCGTCCAGGAAGGGATGGTTCCGGCAGAGATGGAACAGATATGCCGCAGCCATGGCAAAAATGTCTTCATGGAAATAAGTGGCATCAAATCCGGCCGCAGGAAGAGCCAGAGCAGATTCAAGAAGACCAAGATCACGGAGGCCGGGGCTTCCTCCGAATTCTTCGATCAGCTCCCGGTGAATGTCCAGCACTTCCGCCAGAGTGAGGAACAGGATTTCCTTCATTCCGCGAGTTTTTTCAACATCCTGGAGTACTTGCGCTTGCCCTTTTGCTTAGTTTTCTTCAATTTTTCAGGTCGGTCCGGGTCTGAAATCGGAGAAATCACGAGTGATCTTCCGTCAGTGGTAAGATGGAACTCTGTTTTCTCGTCAGCTCCCAGAAGTTCGAGTATGCTCTTGTCTATCAGCAGAGCCAGACTATTCCCATGCTTGAACAGATGCTTGATCATGAATTCTCCGTATACATGTTGTTGTTACATTAAGTATAACATAGTTGGACAAAGAAAGCATTTATTTCAAAATGGTATTCCTATGAGTTTCTGCAACTTGATGGAAAGGTTTGCTCAGTCTGGAGGAATTCTCCAACCAGTCCGCTCCTGAACTGAAGCTGCATTCCGAACAAAATCCCTGACTTTGAATCAGAGCGCTCCTGCGAGCAGCTTTACTATATCTGCTCCTGATTTGCCTGCAGGATCTTTCTGAGGATCGAATTCAGTCACTTCAAGCAGTTTCACCCGCTGATCCTGCATGACAACTGACAGCAGTTCCTGCATTTCATCAAGTGTCAGCCCTTCATTACCTGGAGAATAAGCTGCAGGCATGGTTTCCTGATTCATTACATCCACGTCCAGATGCACCAATATTTTCATGCCTGCCCCGATTGCAGAGAGAATCTTCAAGGCAGAGACGCGGATACCTGTTTTGCGCATCTGTGCAAGGCTTAAATGAGGCAGAACTTTTTTGCAGTCAGTCGGCATGACATGCACTCCCATAATCATCAGCTGCTGTTCAGTGATGGTCGGAGAAGGCCAGAATGGATTTGGCTCCGTGAGCAGATAGAGGCCGAAGCCTGCCGCGCCTGCGCATTTATCTGCCACAGGAATCTCGCAATCCATGTGTCCGTCGAGATAGAGAAGATATGCTGAATTTCCATAGACAGTATTCATGGCTTTCATGGAACCGATTACTATGCTGCAGTCTCCGCCGAGCAGCAATACCCGGTCGCTTTTCCTGATCACAGGCTCTAGCTCCTTCAAGGTCAATTCCCAGACAATCCTGGGGGACGGGTAATGCCTGATGGGTGGTACGCTGTGCCTGGACATCAATGGAGGAAGCTGCAGATCGCCAAGATCCTCGAATTCCACGCCTCTTGATTTGAATGCATCGGAAAGTCCGGCTTCGCGGATCGCCGCAGGGCTCGCTTCAGGTCCATTGAAAAATGATCCCCAGGCTGAAGGAATTCCCAAAATGTACTTCATCGCTTGCTCCCTATTTGAATCCTCTAGTTTTTTTTATCATACCCGCAGCTTTTTTGTAAGGTGACACAGTGTTTACCCGAATCCACTTGCTCAGGGGCCAGTATTTGCCGGACTTGAGTCTGCACCATTCCCACACTCCAGGTTTTTCGAGGTTGCCGATCCCGTGCTCAGCTTCCACGATTCGGATCAAACGCTGTACTATGCTGAAAAATTCCTGATACTGTTCGTCTTGGCTGTGGAATTGATATTTTTCATAAAAATGCAGTGCCAGTCCTGTGTAATTCCAGGTATTAAAACCATCCCCCGGCATGTCGGGCATGATTCCTTTGATTCCTGCTTCATACCAGCCGATGACCAATTTTCCCCATCCGATCTGGTAGGCGATGAGATCAGCCGGACTGACCAGTCCGCCTGTTCCACTGATTTCCTTTCTGGTCCTCTGTTCAGTAGAAAGGCCCGCTGCCTGACGGATTAGGTTATTGTATTCCTTTTGGATTTCTCTGCTCAATGGGGCTTTGAAAGTTTCTCCGGCTACAAAAAAATCAGACCCGGATTTTAGGTTCACTTCCATGATTTTATCATCATAAATTTTCTTCACAACTTACAAATTGTATCACGGGAATCCGGTTTTCTCAGCATAAAAATACCTCAAAGCGCATCTATCCAGCCTCTTTCTGATGTGTTTTGATATGCTTTTCTGCTTTTTATTCCGGACAAATGCTGTAAAATAATCACTATACAAGGTGCGGAAAGGAGAGAAAATGGCGTCAGGAAAAGATTTTGTTGAATTCATAGTGGAGCAGATGGAAAGTGCAGGCGTGATCACATACAAAAAGATGTTCGGCGAGTATGGAATTTACTGTGGCGGCAAACTGGTTGCCATGGTTTGTGATGACCGGCTGTTCATCAAGCCGACGGAAAGTGGAAGAGCCTTTATCGGCGAAGTGACCGAGGGTGAAAGGTATCCAGGTGCGAAGCCTTATTTTCTGATCGAAGACAGGTTTGAAGACCGTGAATGGATCAGCGAACTGATCAGGCTTACGGCGGAGGAGCTTCCTGAGCCGGCCGAAAAAAACAACAAAACCAAAGTTTCACGAAGGAGGGGAAATGTTTGACGTAAATACCGCGCCTCCATGCGGCTATACCTGTGGAGGCTGTTCGCATTTCAGGAAAGATTGCGCCGGGTGCAGGCAGACTGAAGGCAAGCCTTATTGGAGTTCATATGTGGAGAATTCAAGATGCCCGATCTATTATTGCTGCACGAATGAAAGGCTCCTGGAACATTGCGGTCTGTGTTCACAGCTGCCCTGCGAGACCTTTTTGAAATTGCGAGATCCTTCGCTGTCTGATGAGGAATTCCAGAAATCCCTGAACGAACGTTTGACCATCCTGAGAAAAAGAGCCGGAACTTCCCCAGGTTGAAACAAAGGGATCAATACAGGAGGGCAAAATGGGAAATAAAACTATTAAAGAAAAGCCTCTTTGGAAATGTCCCAAATGTAATAGGCATTTTGCCAACTGTGATCAGTCGCATTCTTGCGTTAAGGCTTCTGAAGAAGACTTTCTCAAGGGACGCTCCGCCCACGAGGTTGCCTTATACAGAACCTTCGTTAAAGAACTGGAATCAATTGGTCCCATACTTCTTGCACCGGCCAAAACAAGAGTTGGTTTTCAGGTGAGAATGATTTTTGCTGCGGCAAATAAGCTTTCTAATGGGTGTTTGGATGCTCATGTGGTCCTTGCAAGACGACTTGAAAAGTCACGCTTCAGAAAAATTGAAACAGTATCCCCTAGAAATCACGTACATCACTTCAGAATCGAACGTCTGGAAGACTTTGACACGGAACTTAGAGAATGGTTTAAAGAAGCGTATAGTGTTGGAAAACAGGAACACTGATGTTGTCCGATGGACTCGTCAAATTAGTATTTCAATTTCATTCGTTTCTGAGCATAATCATACTTAGAGGACTAAAATGAAAATAATCGGAGGCTGCATGAAAAAGTATTTCATTATCATGCTCTGCGCGGTTGCTTTTCTTTCTATCCAGGCGGCTGAGGGCGATTACTACATGATGATTTCCTCAACGTCCGGGGTCCCGGACAATCTGCTGATCCCTGGAGATGTTTTCCTGGATATTAACGGCACAAAAGTGACAGGATACCAGGATTCGAGCAAACTCATCGAGGCTGCCAACGGCGCATTCAAGGAAAGCGGACCGGAAAAATTCATAATGCTGTCCTACGGCAAAACCAGGGAAGTGAATGCCACTTTTTCGGACGACATGTCGTTCAATCTCGGCATAGTCAGGGAAACATACACCGTCTCCACTAAAAAAGCCTCTGATCAGTTGACTGGGCTGCTGAAGGCCATGGACAACGGCTACGTGAAATACGACGGCCAGGACTACAAGGCTGCAAAAAAGTATCTGACCGCATTCATGCAGACAGACCTTTCCAAGAAAGAGAATCTAGACCTGCGCTCTCTTGTCAGGAAGCTGGCCTGCTTCTTTTCCCTTCTCAATGACGGCCACGCCGGAGCCATGACCACACAGCTTTCCGACGCTTTTTCAGCCGGTCTGCTGCTCGGGAACGACAGATTTCTGCCCCTGCATGTGGAAATCATGGAAAGCGGAGTATATATGAAGCCCGGGCATTACTCTGACAAAAAGGCCAAAATCCTGGAAATCAACGGAGTCAAGATCGAATCCATACTTGAAGAACTGGTTCCAATGGCAAGCGGCGACACTGTCCAGAACAAGATGGACGAGATTGCCGACAACTTCCAGTTCTTCTATTACCTGGCCTTTGGCAGCACAGAGCAGGCCAGGCTGAAGCTACGGGCGCTTTCCAGGGAGGAGGAAATCACCCTGAAAGGAGTGACGTATCAGGATGTGCTGCATTACCCCCAGACCCAGCTTTTTTCCGGCAAACCGGTTGAGATGACTCGGATCGGAGATGTGGCAGTGCTCAAACTTATGGGATTCTGGAAAGAGCCATGGTTCAAGGAATCTGTAGACAAATGCTTCAGTGAGATCCGGACCGCGGGCATTCATAAACTGGTGATAGACCTGCGGCAAAACGGCGGTGGCCACACGGACGGACTTGTGCATCTGCTGAGCAGGATTTCTGACCGGAATTTCAAATTCTGGGAGGCTAACCTGGACCGCTGCTCCAAGGAAGCCAGGGATGACGGGATCAAGTTCGACGACGACCTGGCTATCGGAGAGTCACGCCGCTATACCCATGAGGCGTATACTCCCACAGCTGAAAAGATGTTCACCGGTGAAGTCAGGCTGCTGGTCGGCAGGAAGACTTTTTCCACTGCATTTGACTGCGCGGTCTGCTTTTCGGCGATGAAACTCGGCACGATAATAGGCAGCAATACCGGCGGGAACAACAATTCCACTGAAAAGGGCTTCAAGCACAACCTGGAGTTTGCCGACATCCAGACCTCGATTCCTTACAGGATCTGGATCAATGTGGACACTCCGGCCTACGACAGCGACCTGTCCCTGAAGCCTGATATTTATGCGGTGCAGAGCGAGAGCGACTACCTGCAGGGGACAGACACTGTTCTCAACAAGGCGCTGAAAAGCTTCGGCCAGTAAGTATCTGACCGCGATTGATATTGTGACAAGATTTGAAGTATTTAGCTTTTTTTCATTCAGAATAAATACTGTATAACTGGGAAAAGCTGGATCATTTCGAAAACCCGCTGAGTAAGGCATTGAAACTCGAAGATTGAGTCAATCATCATTCTGGTCTCGGGCTCAGCCAGACCCGGCAAAACATATGTGAAAACATCGGACGTGATTTTAGCACCTGTTTTCGGCCTTGGTCCTGAAAAAACCACGATCTTACCGCACCCGGTCAGGGCCGATTTGCCGGCAAGCAGACCGATAATACCGTCCCTTGTTACATTATGAAACTTCTTGTTCATATGAATGAATGTTAAACTCCGGATTTCAGAATTTCAATTTCGGGCGGCTGAAAAAAAGCTAAATCAAGCGAGCCTTACAAATCCTGAAAACGGTTTCATACGCAAAAGAATTCTCCATGTATGGCAATGATTGCCTTTTCTACGTCTTCCTCGTCCACAATGAAGTAGTAGGCAATGTCTGATGCACCAGCCGAGATCATCTGAATATTGACGTGTTCCCTGGCCACAACTGTGAACATGCGCGCAGCCAGACCAGGTGTGTGGATCAGGCCTTCTCCCACGGCTCCGATCAAGGCGATCCTGTCCTGCAGGTCGATTTTCTCAATCACCCCCCCGCAAAGAGGGGACAGAACTTCGATTCCCTTACTCGAGTCTCCCTTGTCAACAAGCAGATTGATACAGGTTTGAGAAGTGATGACCGAATAGATGTTGATCCCTGCGCCTGCGATCAGGCGGCCGATTTCGCTGATGATGCCTGGTTTGAACCCGATGCCGGGTCCCTGGATGCGCAATACAGCCATCTTGCGGCTGCAGGTAACGCTTTTGATTATATCCTCCCTTGTATAACCGGGCGCGCCTATTAAGGTACCGTTGCTGTCCGGTTTACCGACATTTTTGATGTACAGGGGCGTTCCAAGCTCCACCAGCGGTTCCACAGTACGGGGATGCAGGATTTTGGCTCCGAAATACGAAAGTTCCGCTGCTTCGTAGTAAGACAGCCGGTCGATGCGACCGGCATTCTTCACCATCTTCGGGTCTGCGGTCATGAAGCCATCCACATCCTTCCAGATCTCCAGGGAATCCGCGTTAACGGCATAAGCAACGACTGCTGCGGAATAATCAGATCCGTTGCGGCCGAAAGTCGTCACCTTTCCGGTTTCAGATCGGCCGAAAAAGCCGGTCACAACCGATATTCTTCCGCAGCCGACTGCCTGGATCAGTTGCTCCCTCATCTCCTTTCTGACCAGTTCCGGAATCATTGTGGCATTTTCACAGGACTCATCTGTGATCATCCCTATTTTGTCGGCTTCCATGGCCTCAGCATCCAAGCCGATGTCGTTCAAAACGCCGGACAGAATCAAAGCGGAAAACCTTTCTCCGTAACTTAAAATCACGGCTTTGAGCGCAGCGCTGATCTCACCGGAATAAGCTGCACCGAAAAATTGTCTCTTAAGATTGTCAATCCGTTGTTCAATGGCTTTCATCACTTGGAGGCGTTCTTTGGGTTTGCGGATGCATGATTTGACTATGTTCTCATGAACTGAAAGCAGGTTCGAGAGGAGTCCCGGAACATTGTGTTCCGAGTCGAGGGCTGTCTGAATTCCTGAGAGAAGCAGATCGGTCACTCCGGACACAGCCGATACTACGACAATGGTCTCGTCAGTGTCATTTCTGATAATATCAGCAGTCCGGATAAAATCAGCGGCATCTTTTAGGCAGCCGCCTCCGAATTTCATGACTTTCATATTTTTTCTCCTTTCCAGCCACGCATTTTCAGGCCGGTACTGTTTAGTTCGTGTAAGCGGTTTTCTCTGATCAGGCGGCTGCAATTTTTTCCAGAGGTAGTTTAACAGGCACTATGGCTGGAACAATGCCTCCAAATGCTGCTAAGTCGTCCACCACTGCGATCATTCCTTCGATTCCTTCGACCAGCATGCTGTCAATCGCCTGCTTCATCGACGCGGGCTCCTTTGTCTTGATTGCATTGCCCAATGCAGTGGCTGCGGCATCAGCCAGGATTGTATCACCGGAAATAACGGTTGCCGCATCAGTGCAACCGAAACTGAGCGAATGGCCGATCCTGCCCGAAGAGGTACAGATACCGATCAGGCCGGGCCTGGGTTCAAAGCGCAGGCCGAACGACCGCACTCCGGCCGCACCGGTGAAAATTCCGACTGTGACCGGCCTGTCGATGAGCATGGCGATGTCTCCCCCATTGTCCACGATAGCATAGCGTGAACCGGCTGCAGCCATAGCTCGCACCGCGTATTCCGCAATCGCACCTGCCACTGCAGCCATCGGGCCGATGCCGAATCCGGCAGTAGCTTTTGTCATGCGTTTGATTATCTCCGGAGCGTTTTCACTCACTGAATGACTCATAAGTGTGGTGCGAAAATACGGGTCCTGGGAAATATAGGCGGTCAATTCATTCCGCCTGAGAATAATCTCCGCTTCAGCGATGCGGATAAAGCGTTCTTCCTCGGCAGTAACCCGGGCAATGGTTTCATAGATTTTCAACAGTTCTTCACGCATACCTCTCCCTCCTTCAAGGCAATCGCGTCGAAAGGGCAGATATCGCGGCACTGGCCGCAGGAAACACAGCGAGAGGAGTCAAGATGGATGTGCCAGTCCGGATCACGGGTGTAAGCTCCATTGCTGCAAACTCCGATGCAGAGCCCGCATTCTACGCAGAGCCTGTTGTCTTTAGACACTTTGTCCTTCAGAGCCCCGGTGATGTCGATTGTCCTGGGACTTGAAAACCCTGCCGGTTCCTGCTGGATCATAGGCTTGTAAACGCTTTTCTTTGACAGGCGTTCCGAGGTCTGACTGAGCAGAAATTCGCCTTTCTCGATCCATTGCTTCAGAGTGCCTGCGATCTTCTTTGCCTTGGCATAGCTGGAAATCGGAGCAGTACGCACCTTTTTTCCGTCTATAATCACATTGCCTGACTTGAGTTCTTCATAGGTCACTTTTCCAAGCGCCGGTCGATTCCTGGTTGGCTTGCTGTAGTCGAGCACATCCACCGTGAGGTCGCGGTTGGCAATGCCTGTCCGTTTGGCGATATCTGCGTCGAGCACCGGAATCGGCACACCGATGCCGACATACAGCGTGCAGCCGTAATTCTTGAATACGGCTGCCCTTACGTATTCCGTAAGCATCTCCTTGACATTACCCTGCACCATCAGGGTGGAAAATCCGGTATCAGGGTTATGCTGAGTACCGCTGCCTACTATGTGTCCGCGGGCTCCGTTGAGAAAAATACGCGTGCCGATGCCGATAGTCCTGAAATCAGGGTCATTGTTGATGGGAGAAAGTTCGCCTGCACCGGAATAGGTTGCGTTTTGAACACTGGGTAAAAGTTTACCCATGTAAGTATAGAGAGTTTTGGCACCTGTGTTGGCGGCAGCGTTGTAACGCTGATAGGCGTTGCGGGGATTGAACATCAGGGCCTGATTCAGGTCTGCCAGGGTGATTTCAGTCACGATTTCCTTGCGGGGATAGCAGTCTGTTCCATAGGCCACTGCCCGCAGAATGACCGGTTTTCCGTTAATCAGGTCTTCTATGACATGCGCTCCGCCATATTTCATTCCTCTCGTCTCAGACATCTGAGTTGCTCCGATATAGCCGTCAACGGCAGCTAGGCCGGTATAGGCTTCGACATCATTCAGCCAGACTTTGGTCATTTTGATCGGCGGGTCTGAATGGCCGGTATTGAACCACATCCCCGACGAGCACATGGCGCCGAAAGTTCCTGTAGTGACGACATCGACCTGCGCGGCAGCTTTTTCAGGTCCGGTTTCCGCGACCAGTCTGGTCATTTCTTCTGCTGTAAGCACCTTGACTGTTTTCTTGGCGATCTTATCATTAATTTCTTCTATCGATTTAGCCATGGACATTTACCTCCTGCTGATAATGCCGGAAAAGTTAAACGAACTTAAGAGCGTAAATCTGTGAAATGTTTTGGATGGTCCCGAACTACGAACGCTGAATGCCGCCCGTGTCCGGGCAGCGCATTATCATAAGGACAGAATGAACGATCCGAAGTAGCATATTTTTATTATACAGTGCCGGGAAGTGTTGTCAATAACATTATCAAATTTGTGAATGGTGAATTTCCGGGAATTTTTAATTGTGCCCTATCTACCGTTCAGACGGGACTTCATGAAATTCAAGCAGCAAAAAAACGTGACTGTCAAATCAGCATGGTTGGGGTTGTCCGCCTGACGTGATTTTTCCTGATCCCACTGTCCGGGATAATTAAGATCCAATTCGGGTTTGAAATGAAGATATTTTTCCGCCCATTTTCTGATCGAAGACAGATTTGAAGATAGGGAATGGATGAGAGCCGTTAAATAGCACGGGCTGCGGATAAAGTGCTTGTCAGCAGCGAATTGGAACGGTAGCGATCCGCTTCAGAAAGTTTACATTCTCAATATTTCCAAATACTCATCCAAAGAAACCAATTCTTTTTCCAATTCCCTAATCGTATCCACGCTTACCTTATCTTGGGAAATCATTTCAAACCCGGCGGCATTGACATGTTCAAGGTACAACGCAACCTTGCTTTTTATTTTGGCATCTTCCTTTTTCAACAGCATGCCACAATTACGGTAAATCTCCAAAGTAAACTGTTTCAGTTTCAGCTCCTGCCCTTTTTGCGCCACATAAAAATGCTTGAACAGTAACATCGGTATTGCTGTTTCTTGCTTTAGGGCTTCCGTTGAATACCGTTACTTTCATGCTTATTGCCCTCCCCGTCTTAATAAAAAACTATACCTTCAAGCTTTTCCGACCATAAATCCTTTAAAACCCCATTTCCTTAAGAATGGCTGAAAGCCTTCTCAGCCTTTCGCTGATTATCTCGTCGTCAGCGGCCAGGACATCTCTGAACAGCTTGATGTCCTTTAAACCGGTTAGAATTTGGGGATATTTGTTTCGGGCTGCAGAGCTGCCATGGAAAGCTCAATCATCTTGGGATCTGTGAAGCACCGAAGCATTCCACATTGGTCTATGCCATTTGCTTTAAGCGGCATCTTTAACATTGAAGAGGAGGCAGCTGTATCGTAGAATAATATCATTATTCCCTCATTTCCAAAGCGAGGCATTCATAATGAAAACTTTAATGAAGGAAATTACCATGAAAGGAATAATTGTATTTTTCTGTATCCTCGTTTCAGCTCTCCAAGTCTACGGTCAAACATCCGCTCAGCGGACAATTGTTGTGATTGCCCCTCATCCCGATGACGGGGAAGCATCCTGCGGAGGGTTGATAGCCAATTCGACTGCAGCAGGAGACAGGGCAGTCATTCTGACCATGACCGGCGGGGAGCTTGGAATCTGGGGGAAAAGTCAGGAAGAAGCGCGGGCGATCCGCGCCAGGGAAGCCCACAATGCAGCCGGAGTATTAGGGGCACAGGTAGAGCTTTTCGGGGCAATTGACGGATCCCTTGCAGTTGACAAAGCGTCAACTGACAGATTGATAAGAATTCTGCTGCGGCTTAAACCCGATATCGTGCTGGCACCGTGGCCTCTTGATGTACACTCAGACCACCAGGCATCCGGGCTGCTGGCCTGGCGTGTGTTCCAGAACAGGCAATTCGGATTCGACCTCTATTTTTATGAAACCAGCAACAGCCCGCACACCAAGTCTTTTCAGTTTGTCCCTACGGATTATGTTGATATCACGGATGTGATCAAGAAAAAGCAGGTAGCACTTTATCAGCAGAAATCGCAGGGTCCGGCTGACTGGTGGGGTATGTATGAGCACATGGCTATTGTAAATGGATACTCAGCGGATGTTACTTACGCTGAAGCCTATATCAAGGCGCGAACTTTTTCCGGCATGGGGGGACGACCGGGGGTGGTTGACAAAACGCTGTCCGGACGGGTGTTGTTTAAAGATGCTCAGTAGCCAATAAATGTTGAGAAACTTGTTTTGATATTCTACATGATAAAGATGAGATTTTGCAGCTCTCCTGGAAATCCCTGCGTACCACGTTCCTGATTTCTTCGATCAGTAATTGATAATCTATGGATATGGAGTTGGCCAATATCCAATTTTTCTCTTGGATGCCGCTAAAATGCAACGTCCAGAGAAAGTCTGAGGAATGTGACGTCATCCACTAGATATGGATTTTTCCCGTCTGTTCCCGAAGTCCCGCTCACATTTCCGAATCCATCCCCGCCAAAGCCATGCACTCCGGCAAACGGATTAGTGCTGCCGGATGCGACCTGGGTTCCCGCTGCAGATGAAGTTTCATTCTGATTAACGTTTATCTTCCGGTAAGTCAGAGTCAGTGTGGTGTTTTCCTTATACTGATAAAGGTACTGGCCGGTAAAGACTTTCCTGCTGTCAGGTTCAGAGAGGGCGGCATATGTGCAGTTGTCATTGATCTTTTCATATCGCCCGAGCAGTGTGCTCTTTTTGGAAACCTTGAAAGACAGCTCAGTCATCAGATCGTGGAAATTCATGCGGTACCCTGCAGGATCGAACAAGATATCGTCATCGAAGTCCAGGCCTGTGTTGTAACCCCAGATCGTACCCCAGGCGCTGTCCATCGGGCGGTGGAACCATTCCCCGAACTTGTCGTACTGGAGTTTAAACGCGGTTTTCTGATTCACATTCCACCTGAGGCCTGCCAGATAGCCGGGATCTCCGTTTTCAGCAGCTCCGTCACCGTTCACATCCACGCTTTCATCCCATCTGAGCCTGGAATATTCTCCATACAGTTCGAGAGAGTTCGCCGGTTTCCCGTATAAGGAGAGCC
This sequence comes from Candidatus Wallbacteria bacterium, assembly GCA_028687545.1. Classification (NCBI taxonomy): domain Bacteria; phylum Candidatus Walliibacteriota; species Candidatus Wallbacteria bacterium. The sequence continues at coordinate 76,762 of JAQTZZ010000010.1, read as the reverse complement.
CGTACCAGTTGTTCCTGTGCACATGCTTCCAGGTGGTTGTGGCGTCGTAGAAGCCTGTTCCCACGCCGGAGAGAGGATCACGCTGATTGACAAGATACAGGTCTGCCTGCAGATCCTTCAGGTCGAAACTCAAGTCAGAGTATAAAAGATCTATGCCTTCGTTATCATTGCTGACCCCGAGTGAACCTGTGTCTGCAGAGTCGTCCTTGATGCCCGCGACAGTGACTATTGTGTCATTTTTTGCACAGATTTTTTTTTCAGCCTGGATTCCATCGCCCATGCCCTTGATCAGCAGCCCCTGGCCGATGATGTAATGCTGGCGTCCGAACTTCATTTCATCGGCCCAGCCAAAGTCCTTCACATCTATATACGAGTAATATGTCCTGAAGCCACTGTCTGTATTGAAATTAAATCCTGACCCTGTAATTTTGCCGCTTGTCCATTCCCCTCCGGATGTGTTCCAGTAGCTGAATTTCTCGAAATCAGCGGCAAGATATATGTCAGGTGTGATATACATGTCCATGACCAGGCTGAGATCCGTGAAAGTGTAATTCCAGTCCATGTCCGATCCGACTGCAGAGTCCCTATATCTGTAATTCTCGTTCCATGTGTATTTGAGCCGGATTAGGAATCAATTTTCCAGGACTACACCACTAATTTCTCAGCAGTGTCGGAGAAATACGGCCTGGTTGCTGCACAAGTAAAAAGGGGCTGTCCTACTTTTTGGACACACCCTTTTATTGTGCGCCAGGCAGGGTGCACTTGCTTGGGAGGGAAGGCCACTTAGCGAAGATCGGGAAATTGTGCTGTAAATTGGTTTAAATATTTTTGAAATCTGTTGCAAGTCAAGAGGGTTCAGATTTCCTTGGCTTCTCAGGAGTTTCCCTCGTGAATTTTCAATGAACTGGCAATCCCCATTGGGCCGGATTTCACCATATACCCATTGTCCGGAATGTCCTACAGTCAGAATCGGTTCGTCAGTTTGCTCCTCTGAATCGGGCGATTCAAGTTCCCGGATCAGACGGGCAAAACAAAGTTGCGAAAGAAACCGATCATCTCTTCCAGGTTTGTCCATGCCGCCCCGGAAGATTAATGGAATCCTGTAATTTTCAGGATCAGCCGGATTCCGACGTGAACCGTGATCAGCTGTGAGAATCAGAAGAGTTTTTTCCCATAAATCTTGTTTCTGAAGACTATCCAGCAATTCCTCGACATATCGATCATAGTACTTCAGTTGTGTGATTCCGGTTTTATCCTGCCAGGCCTGGGAATGACCAAATACACATTCCTGAAGAATGAACGTATTCCGGTTATTTTCCTCCTTACCTATTCTGGAAGATCCTGCACTCCTCACTTATACCCCATACGATTTGATTATGTCCGGATTATTCCCGAATGCCCCTACTAAAACGCGGCAAAAGAGAACTCAATGATATTTCTGCATGTTTATCGGTACATAAAGACGTTCCGGCTGGACCACAATTTCGCCGTCAATTGTTTCAATTCCATAAATCCTTTTATCAGCCACCAGCGCGTCTGGCACCAGAAACAGCCATGAACAAGGTTGTTCAGAATGAATGATCCTGTGGACTCGGCGGCAAAGTCCTGCAACAACCTGAGGATCAGTTTCCGACAAGGCCTGTTCCAGCATGCTGTCCACCTCAGGATTAGAGTATCCTGTAAGATTGAAGACATCATTTGGAATCTCCCTGGTCAGTCCCGGATTTTGCAAAGAATGCCAGAGACTGTAATTGCCGGATAGATCCGGTTTCAGGTCTGACCATAAAAGTACTGCCGAGAACTCACGACTGTTATTCAGAGTCATCAACTCATTTATATCAACCGGTTTCACTGAAAGTCCAACACCGATTTCATTCCACATTTCTTTGATCAGTCCAATGGTGAGCTTTTGGGTGCGCATCACATCTGAAAACCAGCTGTCTCTTTCTTTCCAGTTGACCATGACGACTTCTATCGTGAGTTGCCTGCCATCTTTGTCCAGCCGACCATCATGGTTACTGTCACTCCATCCTGCATCTGCCAGGAGTCTGCGGGCTGATTGGGGTGAGAATGGCAACGGTTTAACGTCAGGATCACTGTATTCTGATAGGGGATGGAACGGACCTGCGAATTCAATGCCGTACCCGTACTCAACTTCATCGATAAGGCGCTTGCGGTCAAGTGCCAGCGTAAGCGCCTGCCTGACTTTAAAATCTTTAAGAACAGAATCGGTGCAGTTATATTGTATTGATAAAAAGCTGGTAGCCCTCTGACTAAGATAGACATTGAACTTTGAACTGAACAAAGGATCGGAAATTTTTCGTTCCAGGAGGTTGACTGAAACATACATCATATCAATTTTTCCGTTTAGCATTGCCAGGAAAGCAGCGGACTCGTCAGGGATAAATCTGATAATCATGCTGTCGACAAAGGGTCTTCCCTTGAAATAGCCCTTGAAATTGTCAAGCCTCAGCTCCTCGCCAGGAGTGTAGTCTGTAAAATGGAAGGGGCCGGTTCCCACAGGATTTCTGTTAAAAGGTGTATCCCTTGGATTCGAACCATGGAGAAGATGAGCAGGCAGTATGAAACAATCAAAGATTTCATCTGCAGCCGTTTCACTGCAGATGAACACAACTGTAAAAGGATCAGCCGCTTCAACAGATCTCAGGATAGGGCTATACTTTTTACGCCAAGGGGATTGAACTTCAGGATCCAGAATCGCTCTAAACGTGAAAACCACGTCGTCAGCTGTAAAATCAAGCTGGTCATGCCATCGGACATCTTTCTTAAGATGAACCAGGATGCGATGCGGGTCAGATAATACTTCATCAGAATCCGAAAGATCGTAAAGTCTGTTATAGAGCATGGAAAAAATGTCCCAATATTCTTCTTCCTCGTAAAGAAATGGTATGTAATAATCAGGAGGAGAATCTCCAAGGCTGATAATGGTATCTCCGTATGAAGGGGATGGAGAAATCTCCGCTTCTGCCGAGTCCTTGTCAGATCCTGGAATTTTGTCCAAGTCTTCTTTCTGCCAGCAGGAGAAAATAGCGGCAGCAAAAATCAGAAGTAAAAAAAACCTGATCCACAGATTGTACAAAAGAGCTCTCTGAAGATAGTATGCTTTCATGGAACATTTATGTCAATGCTCAAATCACTCTTGGGTTTGAGCATTAAGTTGCAGCAATTGTGCAGCAGAATCAGAACAGGTTTTCAGCTTTTTTTCATAATCAATAGTAATTGAGAGCCTCTACATAGCTGAGTGGGCAAATTTCCTTGCCCCGGCTTGACTAAATTACTGAAACGGAATATACTCCAAATTAGTTAAACTATATTGGAGGTTAATTCTTGTGGAAAATCTGAAAAGAATACTGAAGATAAAACTTCCTGAGCGGCAATCGGCTTTTCTGTGGGGTGCCAGGAAGACAGGAAAAACAACTTATCTGAAAGCAAGGTTTCCTGATAGTCTGACATATGATTTTTTAAAAACCGATTTGTTCTTAGAAGTCTCAAAAAAACCGTCGCTCCTGCGCGAACTGATCCTTGCGAAAGACGATGCATCCTTGAGAAAGCCGATAATACTCGATGAAGTGCAGAAGGTACCCCAGGTACTCGATGAAGTGCATTCGCTGATAGAAGAAAAGGGTTTGAGATTTGTGCTTTGCGGTTCCAGTGCGAGGAAACTCAAGCGGGGCCAGGCCAATCTGTTGGGCGGAAGGGCATGGCGTTATGAACTTTTTCCGTTTGTCAGCCAGGAGATCGGGAGCATCGACCTGCTGCACGTTCTGAATCATGGTCTGATACCGCGGCATTATCTGCAAAATGACGCTGACTGTAAAAAATCACTGAAGGCTTATGTGCAGGACTATCTGCGTGAGGAGGTCTTTGCGGAAGGCCTGACGCGGAACATACCGGCTTTTTCAAGGTTTTTCGATGCATTCGGATACAGCCACGGGGAGATGACCAATTATTGCAATATCGCCCGGGATTGCGGGGTAGATTCGAAAACTGTAAAGGAATATTATCAGATTCTCATGGATACGCTGCTTGCGGTTCGGGTTGAGCCTTTTAAAACGAAGCAATCGCGCCAGGTCATAACAAAGGCTTCCAAATTCTATTTGTTTGATGTAGGGGTGGCAGGCTGCCTGACGAAAAGGCACATAGTGGAGCAAAGAGGCGCTGAATTCGGCAAGGCTTTCGAGCACTTCATGCTGATGGAGATGGTGGCATACAAGTCATACAGCGGCAAGGATTATGCAATTAATTTCTGGAGAACTAAAGCAGGCCTGGAGGTAGATTTCATACTCGGGGAAGGAGAAGTTGCCGTTGAAGTAAAGGGAACCAGCCGTGTTGAAGCAAAAGAAATCAACGGATTGGAATCCTTCCGTGAAGCACATCCCTCAAGAAAAAGTATTTTGGTATGTAATGAGAAAGAGAAGAGAATTCACAATAGGATCGAGATATTGCCATGGAAAAACTTTCTTGATCAACTCTGGGCTGGAAAGGTAATCTGAAGGCGGACCGCCTCTGTATAGTTAAATTGCTCTGCAAAGCACGCAGCAAATTAACGGCGTACTCATTTGACGCAATTTGCTGCTTACAATTCTATAAATAACTGGTTATAATTCTATAAAGTTCAGCATTCAGGAATAGGATATGACAAAAATCCTTGCAACACTGTTTATAGTAACTGTCCTGACCTGTTCTGCATCCGGTGCAGAGCCTCAGGCATACGATCTTCTGGCAGGCGACTGGACCCGTTTTTCCGGAGCTGTCCCGGTCAAAGGAGGAGTCGAGATCACTCCGCTGGACAGGAAGATCCGGCCCAGAGCAGGGGGCGGGAAATGGTATTTCAATCCGCCTGTAAATCTCTGCGGTCCGAGACTGGATCTGACCGGAGATTTCCAGATCAGTGCCGTGATTGATAATACAAAGAATCCGGAGAAATCGGCCTTTCTGGATTTTTATGGCTCCATTCCAATCTGCTACGACGAATGGCGCATAGACGGTAAAAATGTCCGGTTCGGCTTGAAAAACGGCATTCTGGAAATCTGGCTCAACATGAAAAAGCAGAACTTCCTGAAGAAGGGCTTGAGCGGAGCAGTGGAGATCGGCCTGAGCGGTTCCGGCGGATTTCTGAAATTCTCTGTGAATGGCGCTGAAATCGGCAAGGCCAAAGATACTGTTTTTACTGACAGTAAGATCTATTTCGGAGCTGACGCAGAGGCAGGAGGCGGATTTCTGCTGCAAAGTCTTTCGGCCTGCGGATCTGGCGTTTCTATCCATGACAACTATCATGAATGCATCAGGTCCTATCCGGTGAATCCTGACTCTCTCAGGGCGCGGGCTTCGCGATTAACCCATGAATTCTGGATCGGTACAGCCGGCAATGTCGAGCCCCTCATGTCAGATCCTCAGTATGGTAAGACGCTTGCCTGTGAATTCAGCATGGTTACCCCGGAAATGTGCCTGAAATTTCAGGCAGTGCATCCGCAGGAGCAAAGCTATGCCTGGGCAGAAGCAGATGCATTGGTAGATTTCGCGGATGTTAACGGCATGCGCATCCACGGGCATTGTCTTGTGTGGCACGAGGCTCTTCCAGGCTGGGTCTGGGAGATTTATGCGAACGGCAAAGGAGACAGGGATCGGATGAAATCCGTGATGACTGAGCATATCACCGCTCTTGTCACTAGATACAAGGGCAAAATTGAGGAATGGGACCTGTTGAATGAAATCTTTTCCCATGATTTTCAGACCCTTGACGCGAATCATCCCTATGGTCTTCGAAACGGCAAGGAAGAGGAAAGCGATCCTTCGGTCTGGTTCTGGGCCATGGGGCCATCATACATCCTGGAAGCGATCAGGGCTGCCCGCGCCGCTGACCCGGCATGTGAACTCTGGATCAACGAGTTCGGCATAGATCAGGCTTCGAACAGCAAGATTGTTGACAATGTGCTTTCTCTGATCGGATACATCGAATCAAACGGAGAAAAAATCGACGGTGTCGGTTTCCAGGCCCATAATTACGATCCTGAGGGAGACCCTTCAGTGGCTTCAGAGTGTCTGAAAAATATGGCCAGGATCTCGGCAAAGGGAGTCAAGGTCAGAATCTCTGAACTCGATGTTGCAGGTGCTTCCAAAAGACCAGCCCTTTTTTCCGACAAACTGGCTGTCTGCTGCGATTTCGTCAAAAATCCTCTCTGCCGGAGTTTCGGGATGTGGGGATTCACTGACAAATACGGCTCAATGTCTGATCCGGTAAACGGAGGCGAAAGCGGGGATAATTATTCCTCTCCAAACTGGGGGGCGCATTATGCTGATTCTCTGCTCTACGACTCCTCGTATCACCAGAAATCAGCTTATCAGGCCTTGCTGCGGGTTTTGCAGCCCTGAAAAGTAGGTAAGCCAATCAGTCGCGCCAATAATCACAGAAAGGCTGGGTCGCTATATGATGAAACAAGGTGCTGTGGGTCTATATATTCTTTTAATCTTTTGGCTGATTGCATCAAACTTATCCGCATCCGACGAGTCCGGGTATTACACAAAAAAACTGCTCCCGCCATCTAATGGCATCTATTTTGGCGCATACCCTGATTTCAGCGGTTATCCCAATGAAACAGGCTTTGAAAACGCAGTGACCAGGGAAAAGGTCTCTGATTTCGAAGAAATTGCCGGAAAACCGATAATCTGGGCTTTTTTTTCCAAAACCTTTGGCGACGGCTTCACTTTTCCATCCGTTGAAGTCAAAGAGATACAGGCTGAAGGAGTTCTGCCTTATATCAGGCTTATCCCGAGATCAAACGTGGATGCATGCCCTGAGAAAAAATTCACGCTCTCTGCGATTATTTCCGGCCAGTTCGACAAGGATTTGAGTGCTTTTGCCCGGTCTGCGCGGGAAGTCAAGGCTCCCCTGATGATTGAATTTGCCTGTGAAGCCAATGGCGACTGGTTTCCCTGGAACGCGAAATGGAATGGAGGAAACAATAAGGATGGATATGGAGAACCTGATCAGTACGACGGGCCTGAGCGATACAGGGACGCTTTCCGCCACATCGTGAAACTCTTCAGAGCTGAAAAGGCCGACAATGTCACCTGGTTTTTCCATATCAATAACGCAGACAGCCCGGACGTGGCCTGGAACAGGTTCGCGGATTATTACCCTGGCGACGAGTATGTGGACTGGGTAGGTGTAAGCGTATACGGGCCTCTCAAACCTGGGGATGAATGGGAGAGCTTCACTTCATTGATGGACAAAGCCTACCCGAAACTCTGCAAACTGACCAAGATCAAACCTCTGGCATTGCTGGAATTCGGAGCATACGATGACGGATCTGACAAAAAAGCGAGATGGATTGCTGAAGCTTTGAACTCAATCATCGATAAAAAATACCCCAGAATCCAGGCTGTCTCATACTGGCATGAGATCTGGCAGAATGATGACCAAAGCGTGTCCAACCTGAGGCTGGATTCATCGCCCAAAGTGATGGACACCTTCAGGAAACTGATCAAAAACGACTGCTTCGTGTCAAAACCTGAATTTTGATTCTACATCTTTCATCTTTTTCGCTCTGATGATCAATAAGGCTGATTCACTGTCTTTCAATGGCCCGCAAAGGAAAAGCAGATTTTATCGATGCAGATTTTTGAGATGTTCGATATGTGCTTCCAGAAGCGACCTTTGCAGAGTGCCGGTCTTTTTCTCTTTCAGGATGACTACAAATTTTTTCTCCAGCATTCCGATCCTGAAAGAAGTAAGAATCTCAGCATCCTCAGGCACTGCTTTGCAGATCACGATCCCGTCATTCATGTCGGCTTTGTGATTATTCATTTATCCTCCCACCTTCACAAATAAAATCTATCATGAAAAACCGGTTAATACAGCATCAATGCAAATCAAGACGCATCATTTGCGCGAATACTTTATTATTGACAAGATTCCTGAAACGGATATAGTTTGTACAGGCGAGGTAATATGAATAAAGAGACTATGAGCATTTCTCTTCCTGAGGATTTATCCAGAATGCTGGACGAATTCAGCGAACAGTCCGGAAAGAAGAAACCCTGGATAATCCGCAAGGCGATCAGGGAATTTCTGGAAGACGCCATTGACGGCTATGTGGCGCAGAAGCGCTCCAGGGACGGTAAAAAGGGTGTTTCAGCAGAGACTGTTTTCAGTGATCTTGGAATATAAGGTTGTTTTTCATCCTGCTGCAGTAAAGGAACTTTCCAGATTCGAGAGGATTACCGCACTTGACATCAAAAAAGCCATCGAAAAAATCCGGAAAAATCCCTATGCCGGTATTCCTTTGAAAGGTCCATGGAAAGGGTATCTCAAATTCAGGGTTAAATCCTATCGAATCATTTATCAGATCAGGCGTGATTGTCTGGAAATCTTCATCCTACGGATCCGTGACCGTAAGGAAGCATATAGAGCGTTTGTTTAAAAAAAAATCCTTTCCTGTCAGCAGAAGGATCAGAACGGAGTACATCAGCCTGAGGCAATTGACTGATTACTTCGGGGAAACACTTCACTAGGCCCTCCTTCTTCCAACCGGTTTTTGCTTGCGCTTCTTTATTCAAACCCTTTCGATCAACAAATTGTATCACGAATATCAGGTTTTCTCAGCCTGAATACACCTCAAAGCGCATCTATCCTGCCTTTTCGTGCTGCGTTTTGATATGCTTAAATACTTTTTATCCTGAAAAAATACTGTAAAATAATCACTGCACAAGGTGGGGGAAAGGAGAGAAAATGGCTTCAGGAAAAGGTTCGCTGATGGCGCTTGAAGTACTAAGCATAGACCACATCTATATCACAGTCTCGAACCTGTCCAGGTCCACTGTGTTCTACGATGCCGTGATGAAGCTGCTGGGGTTTCACAAGGGAACAGGTTCTATAGACGGACAGCCCCATGTTCATTATTTTAACCGTGCTCTGCAATACACTTTGCGGCCGGCAAGGTCAGATGCGGCTTTGCACGACCAGTTGGTGCCGGGTCTGCATCATTTGTGCTTTCAGGTGACTGATATGAACGCAGTAGACCTGGCTGCTCAAGGCCTGAGCAAGCTGGGCATAGAAGTCAGCGAACCCGGCCTCTATCTAGAATTCGGTGCTGATTACTATGCGGTTTATTTTCAAGACCCTGATGGCATTTTACTTGAGATAGTAAACCGGACTCTGATCCGCGACATAATCCGTGATAACTGGGAAAAGCTGGAGCATTTCGAAAACCCGCTGAGCAAGGCCGGTCTGGTTTAAGGCATCTCCCTATCACGGAGCAAAGCTGCGTTTTCCAATCGAAGACAGGTTTGAAGACCGGGAATGGATCAGCGAACTGATCAGGCTTACAGCGAAAGAGCTTCCTGAGCCAACCGAAAAAAGTAAAATGAACAAGATTTCACGAAGGAGGGGAAATGTTTGATGTAAATGCCGCACCTCCATGCGGCTATATCTGTGGAGGCTGCTCCCATTTAAAAAAAGATTGCACCGGGTGCAGGCAGACCGGAGGCAAGCCATTTTGGTCCTCAGCGCCGGGAGAATCTGGGTGCCCGGTTTACCACTGCTGCACGAATGAAAAATGCCTGGAACATTGTGGTCTGTGTTCACAGTTTCCCTGCGAGATTTTTTTGAAATTGCGTGATCCTTCGATGTCTGATCAAGAATTCCAGAAGTCTCTAAGTGAGCGCAAGGCCATCCTGCAGAAGAGAGCTGGCAAGTAACAGCTCATTGCAAGTCACTCCAAAACCAGTTGTTGCTTTCATTGCCTTTTAATTTCACCTTTCCGGTCTGGAATCGTCAATAATAAGTTCCCAGTAACCTACATCGATCCATTGGCTGAATTTTCTGCCTATCTCCTTGAAGCAGGCAACTTTTTTAAACCCAAGTTTTTCATGCAACGCCACACTGGCCGGATTCGGCAAGGCAATTCCGCCGATGACCGAATGTATGGACATCCCGGAAATTCTGGAAATCAACGCTTTGTAAAGTTTGTTTCCGATTCCCTGCCCTACGGCATCTTGAGCAAGATAAATAGAGCTCTCGGCAGAATATCTATACGCTGTTCTATCTTTCCATTTGCTTGCATAGGCATAGCCGGCAATACTGCCATTCTTCTCACAAACCAGCCAGGGATATTTTTCAGTTACTTCCCTGATTCGGTTTTTCATCTCCTCGACTGAAACAGGAACCTCTTCGAAAGAAATAATGGTATTCTCGATGTAATAATTATAAATCTTACAAATTTCCAGCGCATCATCTATCACTGCATTGCGGAGCACTTCATTTTTTAAAGGTACTGGTGTTTTATCCATCTTCTCTTTTTTACAGCTGCTTAAGAGTTCAGTGCTTGCAGGATAGTTTATTAAATCATCGCTAAAAAAATCAATCCGGTATTTTGCACGACATCAGAGAGACGGGATCCAGATTACCCTCCTCCCCCGATTGACACAGGGTCGAGTCTGACTGCCACAGGCCCGCGAAAACAGCCGGACTGCAGAATCTCCGACGAAAAGAGCATGTTCCCGCAGACATCGCTGATCCGGCCGGAAACAGAACCTCCGGTAACCGCAGATCGGGATTTTCCGTCTGAATACCAGCCTAAGCGGATCTCGCCCTGGAAATAGCCTGATCCAGGAATGATGAAAAAGGCTGAAAATTCATGCACTTCGAGACATGGGGGCTGCCTGAGGACGGAAAGCGGATGTTTGCCGCCGGATACGAGGATGTTCTCGATCCTGCCAACCGGTTCCAGGCCCAGATAGTGGCAATACTGGGCTGATCCCCAGTAGTTTTTCAGCTTCCCCTGTTCGATGATCCTGGTCTTTTTCAGGATCACCCCGTCCTGATCAAACCAGCTGGAGTACGATGAGTTTTCCAGGCATGGGATCAGTTCGATATCCAGAAGATCACCTCGCGGGTCCTGCCCCTGGATGCTGTCCCCCGGTCTGAGCGCCTGGCTGCTGCCATAGTTGCATGCTGCATCGGCTCGTCTGGCAAAGTAGTCCATAAATCTGGTGACAGCGGGTCTGGTGATGATTACCGGGCACTTGAGGCCGGCAGGTGTCGGCACAGCTTGAATTTTAGCTCTGGAAGCCTTGATCTGTTCGCAGACTGTATTGCGGATAAAATCCTTATCATTACCGGAAAAGGTTAGATAAATCTGGCATTCCGTGCCGGTCCGGCTGCAGACTTCGGCAGCCAGCTCCAGAATTCCGGAACCGATGTTCTGCTGAAGGAAGCTGCCTGAGGAATCGCGATGGCTGACCAGAGACTGGGTAGAGAAAATCTCGGCGTGGTTGACAAAGAAATCTTCGGAAGCAGCAGTTTCCTTCAGCAATCCGGACACGGTTTCCAGCACTGAAAGCAGATCAGCATCAGTGGCCGTTTTTATACGGAAATCGCGAGTCCCGGAGTCCGGCATAGGAAACCATGGTACCCGGGCCTGGTCTGCGGTGGCTGCCAGTTGATCCACAGCCCTGATAAGTTCGTCATTTGTTGCACCCGCGCTGATTTCAGCCTGGGCGATTCCCAGATCCTTTTCCCCGCTCGCCGCGGGCTTGAAGATTTTGAGGTTGAAGCTTGACAGGTCCGACAGGCGCAACATTTCCAGCTTGCTTCCGTTCAGGAATGCTTCAGCTGAACTGATGCCGTTTTCCCTGATCTGCCAGATGTCTATGCCCCGTTCCCTAAGACAATTTATCAGCTTATCAATCATCCGAGCCTCCCCAGCGCTTTAATGTAAGGGCCGCCGAGTGTGACCCTGGCGCCTTCTTTCCGGCCTTTGGTGCAGATGCCTCCCCAGTCAAATGAGGTTTCCCTGGAGACCATGCTGATGGATTGAAGCAGATCAGGAACGAATCCGGTCAGGATTACCGGAGACACAATCCTGCCGGTCAGCCTGCCGTCCGCTATTTCACGGCCGAACTGGCTGGAACAATGCAGATGCCAGTTTTTGGGGTCTTCCACACCCCCGCCTCCGCATTCGAGCAGGAAACCCCGGCCGACTGAGCGGATCATTTCGTCCAGGCTGGATTCGCCTGGGGCGAAGTAGGTATTTGACATGCGCGGGTAAGCCTTTCTTTTGAACGATTCCCTGCGCCCGTTCCCGGTAGCGGGAAAACCTGTCATCCAGGCTGAGGGCAGATCTGAAATCGGTAAAAGCAGCACACCTTTGCCGATGATTTCCGTGCAGGAAGCCGGAGTGCCCTCATCGTCAAAAAAGTATGAGCCGTATCCGCCTGCCAGGGTGGGATTGTCGAACAGGGTTACTACTGGGTTAGCGACCTGCCGGCCGATATACTGTGCGGAAAGAGCCCTTTTCTGCACCAGCATGTCGGCTTCTGTACCATGGCCGAATGTTTCGTGGGCGATCAGGCCCGAGATATCCGGGGAACAGATGATCTCGTAAATTCCGGGCTCAACCGCTGCCGATCCCGGCAATTCCAGAGCCCTTTTGACGGCAGTTACCAGGTTTTCCTCGATCAGGTCCAGGACTTCCAGCCCCGCTGCCCTGGACAGGACCTGGTATAGATTTCTGCAGCCATGATCATCCCTGACATTGACATAGACAGGATTGTCGCAGTAAACCAGTGACTGGGTCAGGCAACCGGCAGGAGTCAGGAAAAACTTGGAACACTTTTCATAGCTGAATTTGAGCGTGATGCCGGAAACCTTGCTGTTGAAGTTCAAAAGCCGGTCAAGGATCGTTTTGAGCCGGGCCATGATGTGTTCAGTGTCGCTCTCGTCCGGAACAACTTCGACTTTCTGGCGGAAATTCTCGTTTCCACCTGTACAGCTGATCGCCGGATAGAGCTGAGTGTCGAATCTATCGCTGAAACTGAAGATCTTCTCAGCTTTGGTGCAGATCAGATCGTGCAGTTTTTCCATGTCGGCCGGCAGCCCGTTGATGGAGAATTCCCCGAGAACGCCCTGCCTCTGCATCCTGATGACGAAACCGCACTCGGTAAAGGCCGTTGGTTTGATCTCGGAAGCGGATCTGGAGACTGCGAATTCCTTGCCTGACGTGTCTGCGCCTAAAATGGAAATGAACTGAAACCTGTCTGCCAGGCTGGCCAGCAGCTCACTTAGAGCAGGTATCCTCTGCTCAAGGTATTGGGAAAAAGGTGCTTCCATGTGTTACTCCTTTGCGCTGATCGGGCGTGGGGCTATAGTCCACGAAATTCTGACTACATTGTATAATAAAAATCCGGTTTCCGCAGCCTCAGGACACATCAAAACGCATATCTTCAGATCTTTCTGCTGCGCTTTAATAGAGTAGTGCACTGTGCAAAGGGGCCGTCTTTTTGGACAGCCCCTTTTAGTTGCCATACTTTATTCTGGAATTCCGATCAATTTCTGCACTCAACAATGTCTTTTTCAGGTGAGAAGTGACAGAATGTTTCAAGCTGATTTTCAGCGATTTCCTGATTCAGGTCCAGGCATACTTTTTTCCTGATTTCCTCATAGATTTTCTTGTTTTCTTCAGAAGTGATGTTCATGAGTTTTTCGGAGAGCTTGTTGCCTTCGTCTGCTGTTTCGCACTTGCCGATCAACCATCTGTAATCTTTATTGATAGTCTGACTGCTTGTCTGGCCTTCAGGCCGGACAGTGACTTTAACGTCCCAGTAAACTTTGAATCTCGGGTGACTGTCGCCCTTAAGTGATGGATCGTTAACCTGAACGATGTCTTTTTCAGCTGCGAAGTGCACGTATATCTCCATCTGATTTTCAGCGATTTCCTGATTCAGGTCCTGGCATACTTTTTTCCTGATTTCCTCAAAGATTTTCTTGTTCTCTTCAGAAGTGATGCCCATGAGTTTTTCTGAGAGCTTGATGCCTTCATCCACTGTTTCGCACTTGCCGATCAGCCATCTGTATTCTTTATTGATGGTCTGGTTGTTTGTCGTGCTTTCGGGCCTGACAGTGACTGTTACGTCCCAGAAAACACTGTATTTCACAGTTGATTCACCTGTAGACACGGCTGCAGGCTCTGATTTCGCCTGTTTGACGTCATGCACGTTGATCCAGAATTTTTCCCCTGTTTCACAGACAACCTGCAAGGCTTCGTCCTCCTCTGCAACTACCTGGCATCTGATTCCCTGCGGGAGCTTACCCACTGCCGCACTTTCCCTGGCTCCTGTAGCTGCTGCAGGATCGATGTAAACATTGGCTTCCGAAGGATCAACGACGCAATACGCGGAATGATCTGAATTCAACCCTGAACCGACTTGTGTTTCACCTGCACAGACCGCTCCGTACTGCAGCACGATCAACATTGCCATCAGGATTCCTGTGATGATTTCTCTTGTTACGTTCCTTTTCATTTTACACCTCCACCATCTACTTTCGTTCATAAGTAAATTATGCGCAGGATGAGCTGTAACTGAAGTACTAAATTGCAGCAGATTGCGTCAAATAGATTTGAGTGATTCAGGGAAGCAGTATGCAATAGTTCACTGCAGGGTTGAAACAGCAGTCGCTGGAGTCTTTAGTGCTCAGGATGAAGCGGAGCGAATGGTCCGGATCCAGAGTTTTCCGCAGGCGGGAGACAGCGGCGCGGAATGTGCCTGCATCGGATTCAGGCTCGAATTTCCTGTTCCAGAGCTTCGGATAAAGTTGTTCGGCGCTGAATTCGGTCCCTGGGATTGAAACCAGTTCCTGCAACATCCTCGCCATGACCCTTTTCTTGAAGATTTCGATATTTCTTCCATCCACAATTACGTATGAACCCATAAAATCCGCAAAAAATTCGAAAGTCCCGGCCTGGCTGCGTATGGAATCCACTTCTTCTGTGCTGATATATCCGGGAGCGGTATCCCGGCGGAGGATCCTGATCTTCTTCGGTTCCTGCAGCTTGGCAATCAGCCAGGCATCCTCCTTTTCGAATAGTTTCCTGGTTTCTGAGGGAATGGAATCCAGATCCATTCTGTGGAGGCTGAAATAGTGACCGGCCTTTTCAGCTTCGCCAAGCTTTTCGAGGGATGTTCCCATCAGAAAATTGAAGCTCGTACAAAGTGGCGGACATTTACCCTGGAATTGCTTTTCGACTGACTGCAGCTGCTCCAGAGCTTCCCTGAAACGGCCTGTGGCGATCAGCAACTCGCAATAGGAATTGATTGCTATGATTTTCAGCGCAATGTCTTCGATACTGTCGATAGTTTCCAGGACTAATTGGAAATAGTGCTCAGCAGTTTCTATTTCTCCAAGTCTCAGATAGGCAGTGCCGATTTCGACCTGATGCGATGCTATGTGAACAGTGTTATTTGAGCATCTGCATAATTCTATGCATTTGAGCCGGTACTCGATGGACTTTCGCCAATCACTGCCATAGCGAGTGAGTAATGCATGCAGATCATATGCTAACGCTAGAAGCACAGTATCACCATGCTTCTCGGCAATCTTCAATGTTTCCCCTGCCACCCGGGCCGATTCCTCATTCCTGCCCAGCATCGCAAGACAATAACTTTTTACATACAGGATAATACCTAGCCCGGTTTTTATTCCGTTTTCCTCCATCAGGTCGAGTGTTTTTTCAATTGCAGTGAGTTGATCATCGTATTTCCCGCAGTATTCAGAAAACTTTGTGCTGGAAATGTAAAACCTGATGGCAGCCAGCGGATTGGCAGCGAATTCCTGCATCTTTGATAATTCTATAAGAAACTCCCGGCCTTTCTCGAAATTGCCAATAAAAATATGACATAAGGCAATTCTATTGAGCACCAGAAATCTCTGTTTTTGATCTCTGGTCTGGCTGAGAAGTTTGCTGTATTGGGTAAGCGCAGATTCGTTGTTCCACTTGAAGTACTCAATTCCTGCAGCAAAGAATTTACCATAAAACCCGCCGATCCCCTCGATTTCCTCCTGAGCTTCCTGGAATCTCTCCATGAGGATCAACTGGTCTATCAACACTAACTTCAACTCCTTCTTTTTGTAGTTATCTTCCCAAGCCCCACTTCTGATAAGAGGGATGAGACCACTGCATGTGCCCTGTAGAAAAAGGTTCTCCTCACCAAAGCCGGTCAGGGCGTCGATAGCAGCATGCCATTCTCCTGCACTGGAAAAATGGTAGAAAATCTCTTCCAGGTAGGCAGGTTCGAAACCGAATCTGCAAAGCAGCAGAACTGCAGTTTTTTTATGCAACTCCAACAGCTCGGTCTCCGGAATCTTCCCCCTGATGAAATTCTTCAGGATCAGCGGCAGCGAGATCCTGCCGTACAGGTCGATTTCTGAGAGGCAGGAAATCCGGAGCTTTTCCAGCACTATTGCGGCGTCCGCTCCGGCGATGTCCCGGATAATTTCCCTGTCGACTTGAGTGCGCATGATGCTGATCAGTTTCAATACATGCCTGAAATCATCAGACTGGGCATTCCAGGCAGGCCATTCCAGGTAATTGCCCAGCAGGGTTTCATTTTCACCTTTTTTGAGGTCTGACAGTGTCAGGTTACCCCGGCCAAGCAATGCGCAGATCACCCTGATCGAAAAGGGGTGACCCTGAGTCAAACGGAAGACTGCCTGTTTCGCCTCATAACCCGGCGTCTCCTGGCCCTGGACTTCGAACAGGGAATCGAACATCACTCCTGTTTCATGCTCAGTTAAACCCGGTAACACGCAGGTGAAGACTTCACCCTTGGTTGCCAGGTCCATTTTCGGCCTTTCTCTGGAGAAAACCACGATCCCGTTTCTTCCAGAAGCCGCTTCTTCAAGTAAAGCAATCGTTTCTGGATTCTCCGCAAAATGGAAGTTATCGATGATCAGGGTAATATTTTTTCGTGAGATGAATCCGAGGAACTTTCCGGGATCACTGGAAAAAGCCTGAACACTGTTGTCACAGGTGAGCTGCAGCAGGGATTCAGATAAAGCGCTGTAAACATCCGATGTGGTCCAGGCCCGTCTGCAGTCGATCTGCAGGGCATTTCTCCCTCTTTTCTGAATCTCAGCGGCCAGTGCATTAGCCAGCCAGGTTTTGCCTGATCCGGAAAGGCCAGCGACGCAGACGCATCCTGTGCGGGATTTTTCAGCCAGCATATCGACAATTTCGTTTCTGCTGAGATTTAGCAAACCGGACTTCATATCAGAAAATTTTAAACCGCGCTTCTGGAATATACAAACAGAGAAACTTTAAAAGTGATCTCTTCCATGATCTTGCCCAGGAAATTCTGACACTTTGTGTTATCTGCCGGTTTGTGCGAACAGGAATGAAGGTAAAAGCATGAAGTCTGATGTCATCACTCCAAAAGCCAGTTGTTACTTTCATTGCCTTCGATCAGCTCATGTATCTCGAACGATCGGTAATACTGGTTGATAATAAAAGGGTCACTCCGCACAATTGATTCTACATCTTCCATCTTTTCTGCTCTGATGATCAATAAGGCTGATTCACTGTCTTTCAAAGGGCCGCAGAGGAAAAGCAGGTTTTTCAGATGCAGGTTTTTGAGATGTTCCACATGTGATTCCAGAAGAGGTCTCTGCAGAGTGCCAGTCTTTTTCTCTTTCAGGATGACTACAAATTTGTTCTCCGGCTGCTTCTGCTCCGGCTTTTGCCGAGAGGAACCTTTCAGCAAAAGCACCAGTTCCTTGTTGTGCGGGTCATGGAAGCCTTTTTTCAGATAAACATTGAGGCCGTCAGGTGCCGCGTGAAGGTGTATGTATTCTATTCCCCGCGTTTCAGCTTCGTCCACCAGACACTGAAAAATTCTGCTTCCGATGCCGTGGCAGCGCTCTTTTGGGATGGCGTACATCCCGAAAATGTATGCTTTCTTGCCGCTTTTGGTGGCCGGTGAGGGCGGGCCGATCGAAATGGTCATCCCGCCTGTTCCGACTTCTCTCCCGTCTTTCTCGGCAATCAGACCAAAAAAATCACTGCCTTCCAGCTTGTCCTCAAAGTACTTTCTGATGACAGTTTTCAACTCCAAGTTTTCAGAAACCTCCATCCCCGTAAAAACCTCACTCAGCATACCGACCCTGAAAAAAGTAAGAACCTCAACATCCCCAGGCATTGCTTTGCGGATCACGATCCCGTCATTCGTGCCGGCTTTGTGATTACTCATTTATCCTCCCTACTTCACAATAAAATCTACCACGAAAAACCGGAGAGCAGCTTCACTATATCTGCGCCTGATTTGCCTTCAGGATCTTTCAGCGGATCGAATTCGGTAATCTCCAGCAGTTTCACCCGCTGATCATGCATGACAACCGACAGTAGCTCCTGCATTTCATCAAGAGTCAGCCCTTCTTCGCTGGGCGAATAAGCTGCAGGCATTGACTCCTGATTCATTACATCCACGTCCAGGTGTACCAGTATTTTCATGTCTGCCCCGATTGCCGAGAGAATCTTCAAGGCAGAGTCGCGGATACCGGTTTTGCGCATCTTTGCAAGGCTTAAGTGAGGCAGAATCTTTTTGCAGTTAGCCGGCATGACATGCACTCCCGCTATCAGCAGCTGCTGTTCAGTGATGGCCGGGGAAGGCCAGAAGGGATTCTGCTCTGTGAGCAGATAGAGGCCGAAGCCAGCCGCACCTGCACATTTATCGGCCACTGGAATCTCGCAGTCCATGTGTCCATCAAGATAGAGAAGATAAGCTGAATTTCCATAGACATTGTGCATGGCTGTCATGGAGCCGACTACTATGCTGCAGTCTCCGCCGAGCAGCAAAACCCGTTTACTTTTCCTGATCACAGGTTCCAGCTCATTCAAGGTCAATTCCCAGACAATCCTGGGGGACGGGTAATGCCTGATGGGCGGTACACTGTGCCTGGACATCAGGGGAAGCAGTTGCAGATCACCAAGATCCTCGAATACCACGTCTCTTGATTTGAATGCATCGATAAGTCCGGCTTCACGGATCGCCGCAGGACTCACTTCAGGTCCATTAAAAAATGATCCCCAGGCTGAAGGAATTCCCAAAATGTATTTCATCGCTTGCTCCTTACTTGATCCCTAATTTTTTTTTATCATACCTGCGGCTTTTTTATATGGTGCCACTGTGTTTACCTGAATCCACTTGCTCAAGGGCCATTTTTTGCCGGACTTGGAGGATTTCCTGAATTTCTGCCTTTTGAGCTATTTTTCAGCAATAAATCCTCCCAGCAGGCAGTAAAAACCTTCCGGATTGTCGATCATCATGGCATGAGAGCTTCCAGGGACAGGTGCTGTTTCAATACCGTCAAGCAGACCGAGCACTTTCAGGTCGCTGTTGTGACTTCCATAGGCAAACAGCTTGCGGAATTTCATTGCTTTGAACCTCTCAAGCAGGATGTCACCTTTGGACCATGCGATAAGGGAGCGGGCGCTGTGGAAAAATCCGGGAACATATGCATTCTGATTCCACTCCAGCCATTTTTTCATACCCTGATTTTCAATGCCTGAGCAACCGGCCAGGACTTTCCTGAATCCATGGGACTCGAACTCAGGAAGAGTGTATCTGGTAGCCTCTCTGCTCAGCAAACCGCAGTCGTCGCCAATGAGATTTCCTTCGGCATTAACGAAAGAGCGCATCCTGCCATCGAGCAAGCCTGCGAGAATGATTCCTATTGCGCCGCCCATGCTGTGACCGACGATGTGAAGGGAATCATAGTCCTGCCTGTTGAGCAGCAGCCTGGAAACTTCAGCAAAATCCTCCATGCTGTAACTGAATGTACCGCTTTTAGTTGATTCTCCGAATCCGGGCAGGTCACATGACAATAGCGAGTATCCGCTAAGATACCCGGAACTGAATGCCTCTTCAAAACACTCTTTCACAGCTCCCAGGCCGTGGAGGAAAAACACGAGGTTTTCTCCGGACTTGCGATGCAGGGCCGCAATCTCCAAGTTTTCTCCATTAAGCTCGATACTGAAAGTTGAACGAACCGCAACCGGACTTTCAAAACGAAGTTCAGGGATTTTGTTCAGCATACTGATTCAGCTCCAATGCGTATTGATCCGCGAAAACTTCCAGGCTGACCAAAAGATGTTCTCTGCCTGATGATCATTCCAAAAGCCAGTTGTTGTTTTCATTGCCCTCAATCAGTTCGTGTATCTCGTATGACTGGTAATACCTGTTCACGATAAAGGGATCGCTTCGCACTATTGATTCGACATCTTGGTGAGTATTACCCAGGAAGACTACAAATTTTTTCTTGTCTTTACTCATCTTCACCTGCTATTGAGTGATTTTTTTACCAGATACCGATCAGCCTGGTTGAAAAAAGTGACATCAGCATACCCGGCATAGATCTTACCGGAATGCTTCACACCGCAGGGGATGAAGTAACGGTCTCCTTTGCAGAAGGTATGTTTCACCCCGTCGATGACCAGGTCTGATTTTCCTTCAAGGATGACGCCCCACTGGCTTTCATGAGTGTGCTCCGGCAGATCTGCATCCTCACTGAACTCCATGAAAAGGATCTGATGCCCATTTCCTTGGGAAAGACGGGCGGACACGCCTTTAAGAGGGACATCTGCCTGAGCCAATTGACTGATTACTTCGGGGAAATATTTCATACTGTCCTCCATGACGTAATTCTAATCGTGAAGCAACGGTTTGCACAATCTCAAATAATTAATTTTTCTATATTCCGATCAAGTGATGTAAAATAATCATGGTTTCCTTTGAGAGGAGGCACCTGTGAAGATGTCGGAGATTCCGTTTGGCGTCACGGACTGGTCAAAGATCGAGCGAACTGAACACAAAGGAGAGCGGGGCATGGCCTATTGGCGTTCCTGCAACTTCGGGGACATCCGCGTCAGGATGGTGGAGTATACTGCCGGCTATCAAGCGGACCACTGGTGCTCCAAAGGGCACATACTTTTCTGCCTCGAAGGCGAACTGCACACCGAACTGCAGGACGGGCGCAGGTTCACTCTCAAACCGGGTATGAGCTACCAGGTCGCAGACAACGCAGAGCCGCACCGCTCATACACGGAAACTGGAGTAAAGCTGTTCATAGTAGACTGACTTTCAAAAAGTCATTGCCCTTTTAAGTATCTTTTTATTGCAGCAGCCTGGCAATCTCATCGATCTTTTCCCCGGCCAGGCCTTTTTCCCTGCAATGCCTGTTGAAAATGTCGAGCGCCGTATCACCAGCCTTGTTTTTCGCTCCGGTCTGGCAGCCGGCTTTTCTGAGCAGCTCCAGAAATTCCAGATATTTGCTGTACCATGGCTTCTCCAAATCAAGATCATTACTTTCTTCCCAGGTGAGCAGGAAAGCTGCGGCAGCTTTATGCAGAGGTGTGTTTCCCTCATTATCAGCCAGCCTGGGGTCTGCACCGGCTGAAAGCAGTTTCACAGCCTTGACCAGGCCTGTACCCTTGGAGTTCCGGGAATTTGCTGCCGCATCATGCAGGGCCGAACAGCCGCGGTTGTCGATTGCATTGACCGGGATCCCTGCCTTGACAAGCAGATCCACGTATTCTGGCAGACAGATCATCAGCGGAGTGGCATTCTTGACATCAGACATATCGATCGCATAAGTGGTGTTTTTTGCATCCGGACCTGCCTTGTCGAGCAGATATCGGATGAATTCCGCATTGCCTGGCCCGATCAAGGCATTGTAGAGCAATGCATCAATTTCCCGGTTCGGATCAAAACCCTTTTTTTCCAGCATCCGGGCGACCTCAAGGCAGGGGTAGAGCATCAGGATCGAGCGGCCTGAACTGTCTTTGATTTTCGGGTCCCCGCCTTTGGCTAAGAATTCCCTGATCAGACCGATGTACAGTTCGTCCGTTTCCGCTGAAGCGCCTGGGTGTCCCCGCTCCAGCAGAGCCAGCAGCGGGAGCTGCCCGTCGAAAGTCTTCAGGTATGCGTCCTGTTCACTGCTGAAATCAAAAGGAGCCAGGATATCTCCGCCTTCATCCAGGATTTTTTTGAACAGCAGAGGATCTTCCGCAACCTTGCCGTTCCTCTCCAGAGAGGTGGTTTTGCCGGCAGCTCCGGCTGTTCTGAGCTGTGCCTGCATTTCAGGGTTCTGGTGAAATTCCAGGATCCCGTGTCCTTTACTGTCGAGTGCTGTGATGTCTGCACCATGTTCCAGCAGGTAACTGATTCCAGCTGAAGACAGCGAACTGTTAAAGAGAGGTGTACGCCCGAGGTCGTCCCTGGCATTGACGTCTGCGCCTGCTTCGACCAGGGCCATGATCACGTCCAGCCTCTCGGCTGAGTGAAGTGGAGTTCCGTTATGTTCTCCGCCACGGACATTGGGATCAAGTCCGGATTCGATCATCAACTTTACGAATTCGCCGCTGTTTGCGCAATGCAGCAGAGTCAGTCCGAACTGTCCCTTGCTCTTGTCGACAGGCAGGCCATTCGAAAAAACTGCGGTTCTCGCGAAGGGATCGGCACCATGGTCCAGCAGGATGCGGGCTTTATCTACGGAATATGAAAGATAGAAAAGCGGAGTGTTTCCGGATTTCGCAGTAATGTTAGGCGATACTCCTTTTTCCAGGAGAACAGTCAGGACCGCAGGGGTAGCATAGTCGATCGCATACGCACCATCCATATCCGGCTGGTCGTATATGCAGCCTCTGCTGATCAGCAGTTCTGCGACTTCCTTGCACCGCACATGCGGCAGAAGAAGAGAAATCCACAAGCTGTGCTCTGGGGAGGATTTGTATTTTGCTCCGTTGACGAGCAATGTTTCGGCTACGTCCGCACTGCAGGTCATGGCCAGCGGGGTGTCCGCGAATCTTTCCCCATGATTCGGGGAATGCCCCTGGTCGATCAGGTATTGCGCGACAGCAGGACTTCTGGTGAAGCCGAGCGGGCTTGGGGAATACTTGCTCCTGTCAAGGGTTTCCAGTTTGATTTCCCTTGCGAGTGCTGCGCTTTTTACTGCAGGCACCAGGTCGATATGCAACTGCACATTCCCTTTTCCCAGCATCAGCCTGAGCAGTTCCTCGTCCCCTGATTCGCGGAGCAGCCAGTATAGTTTCTGATCCTTCTCCCGGTCAAAATCCATTGCCGGAAAGTTCGGCCTGTTCAGAAGGTATTTCAGTATCTCAGTGCGTTTTGCCGCTGCACCTGCGCGGTAGGCTGCTTTGTCCACTTCCAGTGTATCTGAGGCTGCATCGAGCAGAAGTCCAAGAACCGTGACTGTGCCGGTATCAGCGGCTTCTGCGGCAAGTTTTGCAATCAGCGGTAAGGGCAAGTCAGGGATCAGTTCCGCTTGAAAAAGAGAGCAGAACCGTTTGTCGTCTTTTTCCAGGATTGCTGCGGAAAGAACTGAAAAAACACGAGTTTTATCAGCTGCCGATTCAGAAGTCTGCGAAAGTTCAGTTAAGGGTGAAAGCACAGCTTCGACTGGTGCAGCGGCATAAACCCGGAAGCAGGATATAATAAGTATGAGCAGACAAGAAGGCAATAAATTCATTTAAAATACTCCATTTGCAGAAGCTGTCTATGGTATGATTCTATCAGAACCTGTGGTTTTAAATAAACCAGGAACAGGAGTTTGGAGAGAGATGAAGCTGACAAAAACCGATTACCAGTCCGCACAATTTGAGGAATTAGCCGGTGTGAAAGAGAATTTTGCCGGAAAAACCTTTGAAAACTGCGATTTCCGGAATTCGGGCTTCATGAATGCTGACCTGTCTGATGCCATTTTCATAACCTGCACCTTCCAAAACTGCGATTTCACGGTGACCAAACTCCATTCAACGCGACTGCAGGGGGTGAAATTCACGGATTGCAGGGTGCAGGGCATTGATTTCCGGAACTGCCAGCAGCTTTTCCTGTCCGTTTCCTTCGAGAAATGTTCGATCTCCAATTGCGGATTCTCGGACCTGGATCTCGAAAATGCCAAGTTCGAATCATGCAGCATCTTGGAAACAGATTTTTTCAAATCAAATCTCAGGCATGCCAGTTTCAGGAATTCTGAATTCAGAGACTGCATCATGGATTCGGCAGATCTCTCATTCTCCGATTTCAGGCAGGCTGCAGGTTATGCCATTGATCCCACAAAAAGCAGGATCACAAAAGCCAGATTCTCCCTTCCAGAAGCTGTGTCTTTATTGAAGCATCTGGAGATTGACCTGAGTTAGGATTGGCTTGTATCTGCTTCGCCGGTCATTGCGGTTCCGCCGTATATTCTCCTGACCATTTCTTTTTCCCTCAGCCTGTCACTGAAGGTTTTGGAGTTCTGCATGATGCCGCGGGCAGCGAAGATCTTCAGAATCTGGTTTTTATGCAATCCGCCGAATTTCTCGTCATCGGTCATGAGAATGGCTTTCAGACCGTCCGCGAAATTGGACTGACTGTTGAGGTGGAATCGGCTGTAATGGATCAGAGCGTCTGCGACCGATGCTCCGAAGGCTTCCCTCATTTCCCACAGAGGAGCTGACCACATCAGAGAGTCTTTGTGGCATTCATTCTGAATGTCCTCAGGGTAGTGGGTATTGTTCTTGCAGGATCTCAAATAAGGTTTGCCCATCTTCGCGCAGGCCCACTCGCCGACGTCAGGGTCATTGTCGAGGGTGTCACCGAAATAATCGGAGAATCCCTCGTTCATTCCGCCTGCTTCACCTGAATTGCCCATCCCTGTAATGTCGGAGGTGACTGAATGCGTATATTCATGATAGGCGATGGCTGATTCCCTGGACAGGTCGTTTAGTTTGTTCCCGTCGCCGAAGCCGAAGTAACCGCCCAGGGGTGAAAAGAAGGCATTGTCGTAATTAGTGCCGTAATGCACTATGGCTCTGACCTGTCTGTCCATGCCGTGGTAATTGAAAGTGTCCCTGTAATAGTTGTGGATGCGGTTCAGGTGGAAATAGACCATTGCTTCGTCAAAATGAGTCTCAGTCGTGTCATAGACGAATTCGTTGGAAGGGGAGTTAGCGGCTGATGCCGAGCTGTTGCCGTTCTCGATCTTCACCCAGCTGCCCCTCAGAAAGCCGCTGTCTTTGATGTCTATGAATTTTTCTACAGTCACGCCGCATTTGATCGGATTGGTCATGTAGATGGAACCCCTGCCCTCAAAAAACTGCATCAGATTGTCGCAGTAGACGACTTCTCCTTGTTCATCTTCCACCACGATCTGGAAATCGCCAAGCGGCTGGGCTGCGCCTATCGTAAAAAGATAAGCTGATTTCAATCCATTGTTTGTGTCAAAATAGACCTTCTCTGATTGCGTGTCCATCCTTTTGGACTGTAGATTCAGATATTCCATGGCGATCTTCTCACAGGATACTTTATCGTATCTGAAGCTGTTCCTGACCTCCACATTGTGGATGAAAGATCCAGCCAGCATGAATCCGCCGGCTCCTGTCGTATATGTCAATACACCCGGGAAAACCCGGATCCCGTTGAAAACATATTCGAACACTTCATGTCCGCTCCCGCTCCTTGCCCGGGTCAGAATCAGGTTATCCGGCAGGGCTGCGCTGTATAGTTTCATCAGGTCACCGCTGTCGCAGTTGAGAAATTTTCCGGTGACAGAAGACGGTACAGCCCGGGTTTCATTCCAGGTGACTTCAAAGCCAGGGTCTGCTTTTCCGAATACCGCAAAATCTTTCTGGAAACTCTGCAGGGTAAGAGTATCTTTTTCCTGCAGATTTCTCAGCAGAATCCCGGTGCCATCTGACTGGAACGCATAGACCGAAAGACTCACTGCAAGGAACAGTAACACGGACAATTTCAACTTACTCACTTCTCCTCCTTGTGCTCTTCATTCAAGATACTGCAATGGAATGATAGATCCGCAAAGGAAGACGTGATAGTTTAAAATCGCATCAGAAAGCATCAAAATGTTGGGAAGAGTTGCATTCTCTGAAAAGTTTTACTTCCCCATGAATTCAGCGAGCAGGTTTCTGTGTTCCAGTTCGTCAAGGGTGCTGTTTATGCGCACCGGATAAGGGGGCTTGCGGTCCCTGAGCCTGGTGATCCAGACTTCGCGGCAGTCGCAGCTGTAGCTTTCAAAAACTTTGATGTCATTCGTGAGGTTGAACTGTTCGATCAGGTCCATGGCCCGCTGGTTGCATTTCCCGCAGTTCTGGGAAAATTTAAGGGGGACTGGGAAAAACACATAACCCCCGATCCTCAGTTCCGGTGTATTTGGGTGTTGAAGTGCCGAATCTCCCATTGTTACAATGCTGTTGATCATCCTGACAACCTCGATCACAGACCAGATCATGGGCGGTTCATACTGGCCGCCTTTGTAAAGATAATCCAGCAGAGTGTAATCCTGGATGGAACCGGCTTCGATTGAAACCACCTTGACGCCGGATTCAAAGGCGTGCGCCACGGCACTGAGCGTATTCAAGATGGCTTCGTATTCGGTCATGAAGGCCGGCTTCATCAGCGCATATGCCAGAGGTTTGAGATGATATGAGTTGATGAGGTCGACAGCTGCGCTGAATTCCTTGTACCCATAGCCTTTGTTGATGCAAAGATCGCGAACCAGGTCGCTGGTTGTTTCGATCCCGATCCCGATTTCCACTTCGATCTGGCCAAGATACTGGTTGAGTTCGCGCAGCACGAGCTCATTTACAAATTCAGGTCTGGTTTCGATAGTCAGGCGCCTGATGTTGGGATAGTCTGCGATCAGGTCGTAAATCTTTCCCCTGGTGAGAGGGTCCACTTCCTCCGGGTTGAGGAAGTTACCAGAGTTATACAGACACAGCCACTCAATTTCATTATGATCAAGTGATTCGAATTGCTTGCGGAACTGTTCGGCATGTTCGTAAGGGTCCGGTTTCCTGCCGCGCGTAGTTCCCAGATAATGCCCGCACATGGTGCAGCCGCCGGAGCCCTTTTCGCTGTGCGCCCATTCGCAGCCCCTTGAAGTGAGCGTGATCACCGCCCGCCTGACAATTCTGCCATGCATCTCATCCCTGAGGATGTTAACGGCTGGAGGCTTGGAAAGATCGGCGTCAGCAGGTGGCATCAGCCCCTTGATTTTGAGGTTGAGAGCCCTCACCCTTTCCCTGGCTAGTTCGTAAATCCTGTCTGCATCCATTTCCATCCATCCGCTCATATGCCTCCTCCTGACAATGCATCAACCGGGGAATTTATTTATTGTCTGGCTCTCAGCAGTGCCTTCCTTTTTATCCTATCCAAAAAAGCTGCTGTTTTCAAGGAATGAACTGAGATGTGTTGGCTACAAAAGGAGCTGGTGTTTAATGGAGATTTTCAGTAGTATGGATTTATGAAAATCATTCTTTCCAGGGAATCAAAAGAGAAACTAAACACACTATCCACTTCGGACTGCAGTACTGCCGCGCTTGCCGCCGTAAGAAATCTGGTTACAACCGGATCAGACATGGATTGCTACAAGGTCAATCCGTTTAGAATGGCTGACCAGAACGGCATCGAACGGGTACAGATGCTCAGGGCGCTGCTTTTTGCCACCAGACTCGGGATCTTTGATCTGAACTGGGACATCCACTGCCCCTCCTGCACAGGAGTCCCCGTATATCACAAGCATCTGATGGGTCTGACCCGCACCGCGCACTGCGATCTCTGCGAGATCGACTGGGAACTCGATTTCGAATCCCAGGTGGAGGTCACCTTCACAGTGAACCCTGACGTCCGCAAGGTAAGCTACCCTGAATGGCATGAGCGGGACATGTGGGAAAAACTGAAATTAATGAGCGAGATGGAAACCAGGGAAAACAGAGCATCTGAGATCGGGATCTGCATCTATCCAGACAAATCGTATGAGCGCGAAATAGAACTTACATCAGGTTCGTACTTTATTTACATTCCTGGAAAAATGGAAGGAAAGAAGACCATCAGAGTTTCCGGACAGCGTCGTGCTGACCAGAAACTTCTGGTCACTGTCAGGGAGGACAGCACGATCAGTCTGGAAGGCGATGAATTTTACAGTGGAAAAGCGAAAATCTTGATCGAGAACAGGTTGCCTGCCCTGGACGGATTCATTTTAATTAAAGACAGGCAATGGGATAACTGGGTGAGCGCTGCTTATGTTTCAGCACAGCAGGATTTCAGAGATCTCTTTGCCGGTGAATTTCTCTCCCCTGACACTTCTTTCGCCATCAGGAGCCTGACCTTCCTTTTTACTGACATCAAGGGTTCCACAGGAATGTACGAGGCTAAAGGCGATAGCCGGGCATTTACGCTGGTCAAGGAACATTTCTCCCGGATGACCGGGATCATCAAAGCTCTGGAAGGCGGGATCGTCAAAACCATTGGGGACGCAGTGATGGCTGCTTTTCCCGTCAATCTGAACGCGGTCAGGGCAGCGGTCGCGATCCAGGAGGTGTTCGAAACATCCGGGGCTGATATCCGTGTTAAAATAGGCCTGCACAGAGGCCCGACCATTGCAGTGACGTCCAACCGGAATCTGGACTATTTCGGCAGGACAGTAAACATTGCATCCCGTGTGCAGGGGCACAGTTCAGCCGGTGAGATACTGATGACTGAGCAGGTCAGTTCGGAAAAAGCAGTGAAAAGATTTCTGACAACTCTGCCGGGGAAGCTTTGCAGGCGCTATGCAAACCTTAAGGGCATCCAGGGCAGGATGAGGCTGGTGTCACTCTTCCCGGTAGCTCCATTTCCACCTGCGTCCGGATTTCAGAGCTCAGTTTCTCGGCTTCAGAGACAATTTTAGCGCATTTTATCAGCATCTCAGAGACGAATTCACTGTCCTTTACTGATGGGGAGTTTATCCTGACGTTATACCAGGCGCCGGTGATTCCGGCCATTGCGCACAGATTAGCCACTCCGGCATCAGAGATGGTGTTCTTGTTCCCATGGAACGCAACTTCCCTCACCAGCCTCAGCGCATCCAGCGACTTGACCATGGTCTGGCAAGGAACAGTCATGCCGTATTTATTGGCTTCTTCCAGGGCCTCAGCCCTTGCTGCTTTCTCCTCGTCGGTATTTTTGGGCAGCTTCCCTGCCGCAGCCATCTGGTTAAAGGCGCGAGTGTCCTCATCCACTGCTTCGAGAAGTTCCTGTTTCAACTGCTGGGCTTTCTCACCGACATCTCCCATCAGCTTCTGGAATTCCTGATAATCTTTCTTATAATAGGTGAGATTTGTAACCATGGAAGTGAGCGCTGCGGAGAGACTACCCAGCAGTGCGGCTACAGAACCTCCGCCAGGGGCCGGGGACTCTCCGGCCAGTTCATCCGCAAATTCGGTAAGTTTCAGATCCTTAAGCCCTTTCGCGCTGAAATGGTATTCAATAATTTTTTTGTCGATGTCGAAAGGCTGCAGCTCGGCCAGTCCCATGGATAAAACAGCAGTGCGGATGACCTCTTTCTCGGGCAGAGCCCTGGTCAGGCCCATCTTGTCCAGGTAGAAGCGGCCTGCAGCCAGCATGGCGTCTTTGGGAATCAGCCCCACCAGTTCGCTGCCAGTCACCCTGGCACCGAGTTTCTCGGCCTGTTCCTTTACAGTTTCATAGACGATGTGCAGTGGGGTTTCAACGTGATCCATGATGTTGATCGTCACCTGGGCTCTTTTATACTCGTCGATATACCAGCCTGTGGCCTGCACGTTTTTCAGCAGTCCGGGCTTTTTGACTGCTTTCCCTTCAGCATCCTTGATCTTGCCTCCTGCGTCATCCTTGGCCGCCTTGCCGGATTCCCTGATGATGCTGCCGATCTCGCTGGCGATCTGTTTTCTGGTGGTATTCAGATTCACGTTATAGGCGATCAGGAATTTCCGCACTCCGATTACAGTGGCTCCAGCTCTGGCATTGAATTTTGCTGGGCCATAATCAGGTTTCCATTCAGGTTTTGTGAGCTTCTCTTCCAGGGCTTCATATTCGCCTTTTCTGATATCCGGAAGTTTTTCCCGTTCCGGCCTGGTGGCGGACATTCCGTAAAGATACACAGGGATTTCCAGTTCCCGGCCTACTCTTTCGGCAAGCTTCCTGGAAAGCTCGATGCATTCAGTAAAATCCAGCCCTGAAATTGGAATGAACGGGCAGACGTCAGTGGCTCCCTGTCTGGCATGGGCTCCCTGGTGACCTCTCATGTCAATTACTTCAGAAGCCTTTTTGATGCCCTGGAAAGAAGCTTCCAGCACAGCTTCCGGTGGTCCGGCAATTGTCACGACCGTCCTGTTTGTGGCTGCTCCCATATCCACGTCCATCAGCTTGACTCCAGATACTGCCTCGATGGCGTCAGTGATCAGCTTGATCTTGCGGCTGTCGCGGCCTTCGCTGAAATTAGGAACGCATTCTATCAGTTTGTTCATGCTCTCCCCCGGCAAGTAGAAAATAATAAATCAGATTAATTGATAAGGATAACGGGAATCTTCGATAATTAAAAGCCCAGCCCGGCTGTGGATTCACCGCAGCCTATACAGAGCCGTCACTTTCATATATATTTAGAATCTGTGAGCACGGAAACTGGTAAAATTCCTTTCGAACTGAACCGCAGGGACAATGTTTTCATCTTTTCATGGAAGGTGAGCGGAATCCCTCAGCACATCACGCTGACTTCCTTGGAATTCGCAGAATTCCTGAAACTTATCTCAGACGCTGAGAAGAAGCTGGAACGCTCAACTCTGGAGCGGATAGTGAAGAACATGGTCAAAAGTTCCCTGACTCTCTGCTCTGATCTGAAGAATAAAGGGGAACTCAAAGCCTGTTCAGACGGAATGCTTGAGATTCGTTGGAAAACCTTTTCCGGAAAATACTCCTATTCTGACTTCAAATCCTTGGTATCACTGCTGTCAGCGAGTTCAATTTCCACTGCCGGACCAGTGAAGTCCGCGGATGCGATGACTGTGGAAGGCCTGAAAACCGGACTGATGAAGTTTTATTTCTATTCCGGAATCTGCAGTTTCTGCGCACTGCTGTTCATGCTGGCAGTCACTTTCGGCTGTTTCCTGTTCGCGCCTGAAGCAGTGAAGTATCCTGCGTATGTCTCGGTCGTGCTGCTGCTTTTCCTGCTTGTCTTTATTCTGCTGCAGAGTCGGAACATTGCGGATTTCCGGGAAAATCTGGCCGAGGACTTCAGGACAGGGCTGCTGCCAGTGCTGCACGCTCTGCCGGTCGCCAACCGGAAATTCGTGGAATTCTTCATAGTCCTGATCTTAGTAGGAATTGCGATGGGCATCTCGTTCGCGAAATGCATCCCCTTCATCATCGAGCGCTGGAAAAATCTGATGCCAAACTTCTGATGGTTAATTTCCAGTGAAAACACCTGAAATCAAGTTCGAAGATGATCTTCTGGAGCAGAAGAATCCCCAGTATGACAGCTGCTTCACTGAAAAGCGCACGGCGAAACATAACAGAAAAGGCCGTCCGGTCGTGGCGGCCTTTTCGATCTGCTCCAATCAATCATGCAGCTTACAGTTCTTTTCCGGGAACTGATATCCGATATCTTTGGCCTGAAAATTCGTGTTCCATTCTGAACGCTTGACAACATCGCCTCCGTCATCCTTCAAGTCCGGGCCCACCGAGTAAATCTCGACTGTTCCACCGCTGCGCAGCACTTTGAGTTTCTGGCCCGGGGAAAAGGGATCTTCTTCGATGACTCCGGTCAGAGCCGAGCGGATGGCTCTTCCGAGTGCCTTGTTGGTTTTGAACTTGATGCTTGCTTTGGGAAAATTGATCAGCCACGGGGTGATGAAGAGATTGCCGTTCACGAAATTATCAAGGGCTTTTCCAAACTCGTCCGGTTTTTTTATCAGATCACCATTCTGTTCTGCTCTCATACCCCGCTTCGTCACTGACACGAAAGTATCTTCCGAACATTCGCCGTAACGGTAGATTTTCTCGTAAATATACATGGTGACAGGGTACTGCCTGTACAAACCTTCAAAGTACTTAACCCCGATTTCCTGTTCTGCCCTGAGATATTCCTCAAAGGAAAGCTGGTAGTTTTCCTGCATGGTCAGGAGTTCAATCATTGACTGCCGCAGGTCGTCGGAAAGGGAATTTTTTCCATCACAGAGATAATCGGATAGAGGCCTGTAGACAATCGAAACTATCGCCTGTCCAATCATCCCGCTGATCAGGCTGTTTTCTCCACCCTGCCCTCTTGAAACCGCCAGCCCTGTGAACAGCGCTCTTTGCAACATGCCCACCGCTTCTGCCG
Organism: Candidatus Wallbacteria bacterium; assembly: GCA_028687545.1. Classification (NCBI taxonomy): domain Bacteria; phylum Candidatus Walliibacteriota; species Candidatus Wallbacteria bacterium. Next base: position 44,778 of record JAQTZZ010000010.1, on the reverse strand, counting down.
GCCGGCCCTGCGAGAACAGCCAGGCGGCATAGACCGAGAAAGCCTTGGCACTCAGCCGGGTGGCGGTAAACAAATGCGGCCCGGGAGGGAATACGTCGGTTCCGCCTCTCAGGACGCGCGCAATGTACTTGCCGTCAGAACTGATCAGTTCCGCAAGGCTGCTCAGTGTATCCCTGATCTCCGCGCTTTCAAAATGAGCCAGCCCTTTCGCACTGTCTTCCATGTAATCGTTAAAAGCCCGGTCAGGGCTGGGCACTGCCCTGATGAGAATCTGTCCTGCTTCGTAAAGCCTGGCTGCGAAATCCTTCTGTTCTGAGTTGTACATGAAATCAGCCACCTGCAGTCTGCTCTCTTTTCCAGGATCGATCGTACCTTTTTCGAGCCCCTGCAGGAGCTTCTCCAGCATCAGTTTATGAAAGCAGAACCCTGCCAGCAGCAAAATCAGGAAGGAGAGAACGAATACGCGGGCGATGGTCTTGAGTTTCATGGCATCCTCCAGCTTTTACCCCGCCAGGCCTAGGCGAAGTGCATTTTTATCGCAAACCGGTTCTTGAACTCTGTGAAAATAATTACCAGCATCAGGACGAAAAGCGCCTGGTAAAAAGCCGCCCGGGCCACCTGCCAGAAATAGTTGACTCTGACAGGTGCGTACAGGGCAAGCGACGGGTCGGCTGAGAAGGCCGTTTCGGGCCCAAGGGAGACGTTCGAGGGGACTTCAAGCGTAAAAACACTTCCATTGTATGCGGCGGCAAGCGCCGCTGCCGAAATCAGGGCGATCAGCAGCCAGAACATTCTGCGGTATCTGCTGATCCTTCCGGCTTGAGCCAGCAGCCGGCAGGCAAGTTCCGGGCCTTTCCTGACTGCCGGCTGATTCTTACGCAGCGCAGTATAAGTTTTTTCACTGCTCATTTTTCAGCACCTCTGCAAGATATTCCTTGGCGAAGGAAAGCCTTGATTTCACTGAACCGACCGGGATTTTCTCGACTTCTGCGATTTCCTCATAGCTCATATCCTCATAAAACCTCAGGTACAGCACGTTGCGGAATTTGGGCGGGATTTTCGAGAGCAGCCTGTTGATCCGTTCGTATTCCAGGTTCCGCTCAATTGTTTCAGAATTAGACTCTTCGACCCTGTACATATTCAGGAACCGGAATTTCTTCTTCAGTTCCCGGAAATAGCTGAGACAGGCGTTCCTGGCCACGCGGTAGAGCCAGGCCCTGATCTGAAAACCGTCCGAATACAGCGCTTCTTCCAGGCTGGCCTTGATCAGGACTTCCTGGGCGATGTCAAAGCTCTCGTCCGGCTCACCGGTAAGATGCAGGCAGTAGCGCGTGATCCTGTCAAAATAGAGGTCGAACAGCATTTTAAAAGCCTCGTCGCGGTTTTTCAGGGCAGTCTGTTTTATCGTCTTGTCATCCATTTTCTGCTCCCTGATATATAAACGCGGAAATCTGCGCTTTGTTCAAAAAAATTATCACGATGTGGAAAACCCTTACAGGCACTTTTTCCTGGCCAGCAGGCAGTAGTTCCGCCGCTCAGAGTCGACTTTGATCCACTGGATGTCGAATGATTTGAACTCTCTCTTCAATATATCTTTATTGAAAATATAATGAGGAAGTCCTTTTTCGCCGCCCTCAGTGAATACAAAGGTACGCTCAGCAATCACCTTGAAATCAGTGAGTTTCCTGTCTCTGCGTTTGATCATCTGCATCCTGGGCCAGAGTTTGAACCAGTTGCGCTTCATGACTGTGATGAATACAAAGCCTCCAGGCCTGAGCACGCGCTCTATCTCGTTGATTGCTTTCCTGATGTTCTCGATTTTCTGATGATGGATGACTTGAGTGGAGATGACTGCATCGAAAAATCCGTCGCAATAGGGGAATTTCTCATAAATGGAGCCGATTGCAAGCTCAGCCTGAAGATTTTTCCGCTTCAGCCATTCCCTGCTGATGGCATGCCCGGAATCAGCGATATCCAGGCCGTGCAGTTCAAAACCTTTGGACGCAAGATAAACCACATGCCTGCCTGACCCGCTGCCCAGGTCCAGGATTCGCTTCAAGCCGCTTTTTTTAAACAGCCTGGCCAGACTCGGCATGTCCTCCTGGATTTTGGTGAAAACCTTCCCGTCTTTCTTGAAAATCTGATTCCATTGCTGCATGCTGAGTTCCTTTAAATTGAAGATTGAGGTTATCAATATAGATATGATATCAAAAGAAAGTGTGCAGTGGAGCAGCGCCATTACATCCATTCACCATTCACCACCTCAGGTCACAGGTCGCAAATATTATTGACACAGGCCTTGGATAGTAAGATACTGGAAACATACAGAGGGTTCGCAAACCCCGTTCCCCGCTTTCTGCGGGACTAAGAATCCGTAAAGCCCTGCAATGCTCGGCTCAACGGCTTCCAAGAAAGCCAGGCGATCTGTTTTCCTCAGTCAAGGTCACGGGTCGGATAAATAATAAAAAAAAAGTATTTGACACTGAAATCGCAGACTGCGATAATAAAATGCACCTTCATGAGTTGAAAGACATTTTTGAAGGTCACGGGTCAAAGAAAAAAATATAAAGAATTGACAGCTTGAATGCGATAAGAGAAAATAAACACCACGTCAAAGTTGAAAAACACTTCAGACGGTCAAAGTCGCAAAAAAAGCAGAAAAGTAATTGACAGGTTTTTAATCGCAAGATTAAAATAATCCGTACTGACTGAAAATGAAAGACTTTTCAGCAGGGTAACCAAACGGATCACGGTGTTTGAAAATTGGTAAGTGTCATGCTAAGTGTGGGTCATGTCAAAGACATGATCTTTCGATCAGCGAACATGTATTTTTACTGAATTTATTCAGTAAAAATGCAAACGGATAAAATGAGTCACAAGCTCATTCCATATGCTATGGAGAGTTTGATCCTGGCTCAGGATGAACGCTGGCGGCGTGCTTAATACATGCAAGTCGAACGATTTTCAAGTCGCCCGCAAGGGTGATTTGAAAAGAGTGGCGAACGGGTGAGTAACACGTGGAAAATCCACCAAAAAGACTGGGATAACGTTTCGAAAGGAACGCTAATACCGGATAAGCTCGTAATGGCGCATGCCATAGCGAGAAAAGGACGCCTCTGTTTACAAGCTACCACTTTTTGAGGATTCCGCGGTCCATTAGATAGTTGGCGGGGTAACGGCCCACCAAGTCTACGATGGATAGCCGGCTTGAGAGGGTGACCGGCCACACTGGAACTGAGACACGGTCCAGACTCCTACGGGAGGCAGCAGTAGGGAATTTTGGGCAATGGGCGAAAGCCTGACCCAGCGACGCCGCGTGAGTGATGAAGGCCTTTGGGTCGTAAAGCTCTTTCGGGAGGGAAGAAGGTATTTACGGTGAAAATCGTAGATATTTGACGGTACCTCAAGAAGAAGCCCCGGCTAATTACGTGCCAGCAGCCGCGGTAATACGTAAGGGGCAAGCGTTATCCGGAATTATTGGGCGTAAAGGGCGTGTAGGCGGTGGTGTGTGTCGATTGTGAAAAACCAGGGCTCAACTCTGGGCTGGCAATCGAAACTACATCACTAGAGTGCTGGAGAGGAAGACGGAATCCCTAGTGTAGCGGTGAAATGCTTAGATATTAGGGAGAACACCCGTGGCGAAGGCGGTCTTCTGGACAGCAACTGACGCTGAAACGCGAAAGTCAGGGGAGCAAACAGGATTAGATACCCTGGTAGTCCTGACTGTAAACGGTTGGAACTAGGTGTAGGAGGCGTCAACCCCTTCTGTGCCGCAGCTAACGCATTAAGTTCCACGCCTGGGAAGTACGATCGCAAGATTGAAACTCAAAGGAATTGACGGGGGCCCGCACAAGCGGTGGAGCATGTGGTTTAATTCGATGCAAACCGAAGAACCTTACCAGGGCTTGACATGCTTTCGACAGACGAAGAAACTCGTTCTTCCCTTCGGGGACGATTGCACAGGTGCTGCATGGCTGTCGTCAGCTCGTGCCGTGAGGTGTTGGGTTAAGTCCCGCAACGAGCGCAACCCTTGTCGTCAGTTACCAGCGGGTTAAGCCGGGAACTCTGACGAGACCGCCGGTGTTAAACCGGAGGAAGGTGGGGATGACGTCAAGTCATCATGGCCTTTATGTCCTGGGCTACACACGTGCTACAATGGGTGAAACAACGGGTAGCAATACCGCGAGGTGGAGCGAATCCCTTAAATACACTCCCAGTTCGGATTGCAGGCTGCAACCCGCCTGCATGAAGCTGGAATCGCTAGTAATCGCGAATCAGCTATGTTGCGGTGAATACGTTCTCGGGCCTTGTACACACCGCCCGTCACACCACCCGAGTGAGGTGCACACGAAATCACTGGCCTAACCCGCAAGGGGGGGAGGTGCCTAATGTGTGCCTGATAAGGGGGGTGAAGTCGTAACAAGGTAGCCGTACCGGAAGGTGCGGCTGGATCACCTCCTTTCTAAGGAGTATAATTGATCTCTATACTTAACCGTCATAGGGATCATGACTCCAGGTTGTCCCACTTAGTATGACACTTCCAATTTCCTCAGATATTACGGTCTTTGAAAATTCTAGAGTTCAAGGCGGTAAGAAATAACGAGAATCTCATTATTTCTTCCGAGCAATTGGTTAAATTACTAAGAGTGCACGGTGGATGCCTTGGCACCAAGAGACGAGGAAGGACGCAATAAGCTGCGAAAAGCCTCGGGGAGCTGCAAATGAGCTATGATCCGGGGATGTCCGAATTAGGAAACTTACCAGGATGCTGTCCTGGTACTCCCATCTGAATAAAATAGGATGGGTAGAGTGAACGGGGTGAAGTGAACCATCTCAGTAGCCCCAGGAATAGAAAGTAATAACGATTCTCCTAGTAGCGGCGAGCGAACGGGGAACAGCCTAAACCCGATTAATGTCAAGCCGGCAGGCGTTGTTGATCGGGTGTCGCGGGGTAGTTTCGGAGTACTCTGCCGAGTATTCGGGAAGTTACAAAGTTTCATGTTAGTCGAAGTGCGCTGGAAAGCGCCGCAATACAAAGTGATAGCCTTGTAGGCGAAAACATGAAACCTTCCTGGAAATTATTCCCAAGTAATGCGGGGCACGTGGAATCCTGCATGAATCTGGGAGAACCATCTCCTAAGGCTAAATACTACTTGGTGACCGATAGTGAACCAGTACCGTGAGGGAAAGGTGAAAAGTATCCCGGGAGGGAAGTGAAAAGACCCTGAAACCGTGCACTTACAAAGTGTCAGAGAGGATACGTATACTTCGGTATGCGCAGTCCTTGATGGCGTGCCTTTTGTAGAATGACCCTGCGAGTTACGTTTTGCAGCAAGGTTAAGTACCTATGGTACGGAGCCGGAGCGAAAGCGAGTCTGAAATGGGCGATAAGTTGCAGGACGTAGACCCGAAGCCTGGTGATCTAGACATGGTCAGGATGAAGCGCGTGTAAAAACGCGTGGAGGTCCGAACTAATTAGGGTTGAAAACCTACTGGATGAACTGTGTCTAGGAGTGAAAAGCTAATCGAACTGGGTGATAGCTGGCTCTCCCCGAAATAGCTTTAGGGCTAGCCTCGTTTTAGTTTTACGGCGGTAGGGCGCTGATTGAGCTAGGGTCCCTAAAAGGATACCGAACTCAATTAAACTACAAATGTCGTAAAATGGTGAACGGGAGTCAGACAGCGAGTGATAACGCCCGTTGTCAAGAGGGTAACAACCCTAACTATCGGTTAAGGTCCCGAAGTCGACGCTGAGTGGCAAAGGATGTGAAGATGCTCAGACAGCTAGGAGGTTGGCTTAGAAGCAGCCATTCCTTTAAAGAGTGCGTAACAGCTCACTAGTCAAGCGTCTTTGCGCCGAAAATGTCCGGGGCTAAGCGTCGCGCCGAAACCATAGAATACATTCAGGTTCGCCTGGATGGATTGGTAGGGGAGCGTTGTGTGTGGATTGAAGCAGAAGGGGTGACCCCCTGTGGACTGCACACAAGTGAAGATGTAGGGATGAGTAGCGCTAAAGCAGGCGAGAAACCTGCTCGTCAAAAACCTAAGGGTTCCTGAGGAAGGTTAATCCGCTCAGGGTTAGTCGGTGGCTAAGCCGAGGCCGAAAGGCGTAGGCGATGCGAAACAGGTTCATATTCCTGTACCACCTTATATGCGTTTGAACGGTGGGGTGACTCAGGAGGTTAGGCCGGCTCTGCGATTGGATGTAGAGCCAAGCATGTAGACGGGGAGTTTAGGAAAAAAACGGACTCCTATCAACGTCAAGGTGTGATGGGAAGCTGCTACGGCGGCGATCCGGCTGATACCATACTGACAAGAAAAACCTCGGGCCGTGAGTTTATAAGGTGACCGTACCGTAAACCGACACAGGTAGGTGAGGATAAATGTCCTAAGACGCTCGGAAGAACCCTAGTTAAGGAACTCGGCAAATTGGCCCCGTAACTTCGGGAGAAGGGGCGCCCCGCTAGTGTGATTTATTTGGTCAAACAACATAATGAGCACGAGGGGGCCGCAGTGACAAGCATCGGGCGACTGTTTATCAAAAACACAGGACTCTGCAAACTCGTAAGAGGAAGTATAGGGTCTGATGCCTGCCCAGTGCTGGAAGGTTAAGAGGAGGAGTCATGCGGGGCAACCTGCAGAAGCCCTGAATCGAAGCCCCAGTAAACGGCGGCCGTAACTATAACGGTCCTAAGGTAGCGAAATTCCTTGTCGGGTGAGTTCCGACGCGCACGAATGGTGTAACGATCCGATGACTGTCTCAACTAGGGATCCGGCGAAATTGTAATGGCCGTGAAGATGCGGTCTACCCGCGACTAGACGGAAAGACCCCGTGAAGCTTTACTGTAGCTTGACATTGTGCTTCGATATCTTATGTACAGGATAGGTGGGAGGCTGCGAAACGTGGGCGTCAGCTTGCGCGGAGCCAACCTTGGGATACCACCCTTAATATATTGAGGTTCTAACTTGGGCCCCTGAATCGGGGTCGAGGACAGTGTCTGGTGGGCAGTTTGACTGGGGCGGTCGCCTCCTAAAGAGTAACGGAGGTGTACCAAGGTTCCCTCAATACGGTTGGAAATCGTATGTCGAGTGTAATGGCATAAGGGAGCTTGACTGCGAGACATACAAGTCGAGCAGATGCGAAAGCAGGTCATAGTGATCCGGTGGTTCCATGTGGAAGGGCCATCGCTCATCGGATAAAAGCTACTCCGGGGATAACAGGCTTATCTCCCCCAAGAGTTCACATCGACGGGGAGGTTTGGCACCTCGATGTCGGATCATCGCATCCTGGGGCCGGAGAAGGTCCCAAGGGTCTGGCTGTTCGCCAGTTAAAGCGGTACGTGATCTGGGTTCAGAACGTCGTGAGACAGTTCGGTCCCTATCTATCGCGGGCGTAGGAAATTTGAGAGGATCTGTCCCTAGTACGAGAGGACCGGGATGGGGATACCTCTGGTGTGCAGCTATTGTGCCAATGGTACGCTGCGTAGCTATGTATCCATGGGATAAACGCTGAAAGCATCTAAGTGTGAAACCCACCTCAAGATAAGATTTCCCATCCTTCGTGGAGTAAGAGCCCTTCTAGACCAGGAGGTTGATAGGCCGGGGCTGTAAGAGCAGCAATGCTTTTAGGTAACCGGTACTAATAGCTCGAGGATTTATCCAATTGTACCTTGAATGAAAGAGTTTTCAAAGACCAACCATTGATAAGAAGGAAATGTTCTTGGTGGCAAGTCGGCGGGGTCACACCTGTTCCCGTTCCGAACACAGAAGTTAAGCCCGCTTGAGCCGATGGTACTGCATGGGCAACTGTGTGGGAGAGTAGGTAGTTGCCAGGAACATTTCCTTTTTATTTTCCGTTAAAATTTGAACGTAGTGAAAATTTTACTACGGAAAATTAATCCCCGAGCGCAGCGTAGGGGACTTCGTTTCTGGCAACCTGACCCCGTTGGTATGCGTGCAATATAGGCTAAGGGAGGATTTTTTCCTCCCTTAGCGATCCCTCCAATCAGAGGGACTCTGCCCCTCTGAACACCCCTGCGGGGTGTAAAAAGTATTTTGCTTCGATCACAGTACGTTCTTACCACATGTTCAACAACAGAATTGGTTTTCCGACTAAGAAAGATCCCGCGTCTTTACCCACGGTTTGGAGCGGCCCTCTCAACCCCACCAGATCCGGGAGCGGCTAAGAAGTATTAAAACGGAGAAAAAAAAGAGATGACAGGTTATGGTTGTTTTTTTAGAAGATGTTATCCTGAGCGCAGCGAAGGATTACAGCTTCTTAATCCCTGAAACAAAGTGGAGGGGATCCAATTTCGTACCCAATTACGACTTGATCCTGTTAGTAGGCTATTGCGGAATCAACTCTCCATCCAGGCGGGCAGAGGTTCTCCGGTTGCCAAGTGATAAAGAGTTTCAGGAGAAATATCCACTCCACCTGGCCAACTGAGCACGCCCAGTTCCCGGTTAAGATCGACTTTCTGGAAATATTCAATCTCTTCAAAGCTTTTGAAAACTCCACCTTTTTTTGCATATCCGCTTAAATCAACGATTCCGGTTTTGCCATTGTCAAAGGTTAATTCCAGTTTAAATTTGTCCAGCAGGCGAAAGTCTGTGATTTCGTGATACAAGTATTCTCCGTCATTCCTGCGAAAGCAGGGATCCAGTTCCTAATCAATCATTTTTCAGGGTATTTATTAATGCTGCAAATTTCCTAGGAATTCCTCAATCTCCTGCTTGAATTGTGCTGTGATGTTACCGAGATCTTGGATAAGAGAGGTCAGTTCATTCCAGCTCAGGTCGAATCCATAAGTATTGCGATACAAGTGCCTGAATTTCAGATAATCTTTCAGTTTCAAGGAAAGTTCGCTTGAAATCGCATTCTTTCTTCGGTCTGTAGGTTTGGTCATCAGAGCAAGAAGTTCTTTGTGCCAATGATTCTCTGATGGGACTTCACAGTCGATTGTCTGCGCTATCCTCTTGAAAATGTTCTCCACTCCATTGTAGAAATCGTGAAGAATGCTCCCGGCTGCACGGGTAGTCGCTACGTCGGGGGAGTCCGAAATTCCCGACAGAATTCCTTTGCTCTCCTCACTGAGCCTTGTAAGGTTGGAAAGCTCGGCATAGATTAATTCTCGAAAGGCTGAATTATCCATAGAGAGTCTTTCCTTCGGCAAGTGCCAGAGTTTTCAAGGATTCGTATGCACGCTCATAAGGAACGAGGTTTATTTCAACGTCATCGACAAGGTCCGATACTTCGGCAGAAGCTTTAATGAAAAGATGCGGCGGCAGGCCTTCGACGAGCAGGTCGATGTCCGAATCCGGCCGGAAATTTCCATTGGCCAGGGAGCCGAACAGGATGACTCTTTTCACGCAGTACTTTTCGCGCAGAAAGTCGCAGCATTTCTCAGCGACCCTGAGAGAGTATTCCTTCCACTCCTTTGCCCCAAGCCGGACATCAAGTCGGATCTCATAGCCGATTTTTCGCAAGAGCTTTTCGCAGTCTTCGAAAGACAGCTTTTTTGTTTCGAGCATGCTGACAGCCAACTCACTCAACAGTCTGCTAAACCTCTGTTCCATGTCATTTTCTTTCAAGGCTTGATCAACCCAGGCCGCCAGATCAGAGCACGATATCTCGTGCCTGAGATAAGCTTTCATCTGCCCTGCCAGAATCTTATCAGTCATATTTATGATCCCCTTGAAAAACAAGAAACTTTCAGCATGTTTGATAAAATTCTACATCAAATATGTCGCAACGGCAAGAAATTTACGTTAAACTGTGTGAGCCAGCTTATGCTACTGCTGGTTTGGTTTCTTATAATCGGACATTTGGACTTGAAGAGCATAATACAGTAAAACTCATAGATTATGGTATTGTAGTTGATTACTTATCGATGGGGACACGTCGTGGCTTGGGTATGAATTGTGGGACGACATGTCCCCATCTCATCTTCACTATCAATCTTGTAAGTTTATCTTCATTTCAGATAGAATAGAATTACTGCAGGAGGATATATCAGGAAAGACCCGGAACTTTTTCTGGATTCATTGCAGAGCAGAGACAGGGATAAAGCGACCAGAAGATATTATCTGGCCTATTTTCAGAATATTTTCGATAACATTGCAGAATCCGAACTGCCCCTGTCTGCCAATGATTTTTATTTCAACCTGGAGAAGATTGTCCAGGAATCACCCCCGAAGTTCGGAAACTTGCTGCCATTTTTCCTGATCGAAAAAACAGGCCGTGATCTTCGGAAGACATTGAGCGAAATGGGAATTGAAGTTCCTAAATGCGTATCAGGAGGTTTGCCTGTCGGTGGAAATGGTTCAGCACTGATCAGAGCGAATGAAAGTGAATTCATCATTGCGATCGACGAAAAGATGCTGATGTTTGAATTTCTCCTCTCAAAGATCTTTTCCAGACTCATGACTCAGAATGAGGCGGCTACTGATGGAATCGAGTTTGTGATGGCTCCAGACAGTTCGTTCAAGAAGATCTACACTGAAAACAGCCATCAGGAAGCTTTTCTGCATGCCCTGAATTCGACAATCCGGGGTACGGAAAAATTCAATCCTGAAAAAATAGAACTGACTGCTGCCCAGCGACCTCTGGCTGCATCGCTTTCAGAATCCTTGGCCAGCTTCATGCTGGCGCGGGAATATGGCCGTGCGCTTCAGAAAAAGCGCAAATTCAGCAAACAGGAAATTTCAGGAGTGGATACCGAAATCGCAGTGAATTCACAGGCCGACGATTTCCAGGCCGATTGTTTCGGCGTGCAGGTCCTGCTTTTTTCAGGGACACGAGACGACCTGGATTTAAGCCTGTCCCTCTGGTGCGTTCCGATTTACCTGTATACCTGCGAATTGCTGGCCAGAATGGGAGATAACCCGGAATCTGCTTCAGAAGCCATCAGCAAAAGACTTGAAAACATCAGAGTGAATTCTGTGGAAAGCTTTGAAAATGCTGATTTGGCAGAAGTCTGGAAAAAGGTTTTCGACCTCTGCTGCGAGTTCGGAAAACTTCAACTTTATTTATGGGAAAAAATCCGGGACAAGAATCCAGGATAAAATCATTTGACTCATCATTATTTCCGGGTAAAATCAAATTAACTTAACAAAAAGCGGGGGAAATGTGAAAAATCTCATTTTCATTCTGTTGATTTTGGTGGCCTTCAGTCCAGTCGCAGCTGCCAAGCTCCTGATTGTAAAAGATGGCTCCAGTCAGATGTATGTCGATTATTATAAGGGAGGCCTGGCCGCAGCAGCCATCAGTTGCGAGGTGTTTGACACTGTGAACGGCCGGAAGCTTCCAGACCTTGGATATCTGAAGACCTTTGACGGCATCATGTGGATCTGCGCAGACAGCTTCAGGACTCTTGATGCTAATGAAAAAAACCTGCTGGATAAATTTCTCTCTGAAGATCCACAGAAACAGCGTTCACTTTTCCTCGAAGGGGACAACCTGATGAGGGATTCAGGATTCATAGACCAGGGATTTTTTTTCCGCCGCCATTTTGATGTCGAATATATGAGCAACAATTTGCTGCGCCTGGCTGTCACTGTTCCCTGGGGTCATCCTCTTACCTGGGGAATGAGGGAGAATTTCACAATCGACACTTTCCGCAATCTGGATACGATGAAATACTCAGGATTCAACAGCGAGGAGCCAATTTTCAAAGTGCAGTCTACCCAGCAGGCGAATAACCCTGGTGAAGGAAATCTCCTGACGATCGGGGTAGCCAGGGACCAGTACAGGAGGCGGATGCTGCTCCTGTCTTTTTCACCTCCTGTCCGTAATTTCTGGGAAATCAGCTCAACCGGATTCCTGCGCAACCTGGCATGCTGGCTGAGCGAGGATTTCCGCAGCCTGATGAAGAGACTTGCAGCTGCCCGGAAAAATACCGGCAGAAGCATCGGGACATCGATTAAGGAAGCTGTCACAATGATCTCCCTGGGGATCGACAATAATTCCTTCCAGGAATTGGATCAGTTCAGAAGCATGAAAAATGAACTTTCGCCGGATGTTTACTCCAGAATCTGCAAGAAGCTGATGGAAATCTATTATTCCAATCCTGATTGGCAGAATATGATGGCATTGAAAGCAAGGTTCGCTCTTCTGTAAAGGATTTTACTCGCTTTCTTTGCCGCCTACGATCATTCGCATGAGTTGGGTGAGAGCCCTGGTGGAATAGGAATCAGTTCCTTGGGAAGAACTGACCAGGTCGGCTCTGGTATATTCATCCTTCACGTCAGGAGAGATCCCTGAATTTTCGATGAAAGTTCCGTCTGCCCTGCGTATTATGGATTCGGTCAGGGAAATGTTAAGTTCGCTGAGCATGAGCGGGCCGTAACTGTTGACATTTCCTCCGGCCCCGGCTGTAGTTTCACCATAGATTTTAATTCTCTGGCCTTTGCAGTTGTCCTGGAGTATGGCGGGGGTGATATCACCGCAGCTGTAACACTGTGAGTTTATCATGAAAAGTATCGGTTTTTTGAAGCTCTGGCCGGCAGCTGGGAGCGTCGGGACCCAGAACAGGGGCATGAAATCGCTGAACGCTTTGCCGTCCGCGACATTCTTGAACATCGTATCATAGTAACCTTTGATGGTGGCGATTTCTTCTGTGGTAGCAGTTGAATCGTTAAGGTAACCTTCGTACTGGTCCTGAATTGAACTCAACCACTTTCTGTTCAGGCGCACTGAGAAGACTGAGTTCTGGAAATCCTTGTCAGCCAAATTCATCACAACTGAAAACATCAGTCCGCCCGAACCGCCGGGATTGTTGCGCTGGTCTATGAGCAGGCCGTCGCATTCTGCGAGAGACTGGACCATGGTTGAGAACTGGCTTGATGTCCACCCTCCATATTGCCTGATCCAGATGTGGCCGATCTTGTAATTCTTAATGCCAAGCGGTACTGTGATGATTTCATAGGTCAGAGCTGGAGCACGCGCGCTGGCGAGGTCGCCGGTGATTTCTTCCTTCAGGTGCTGGTAAAGTGCTGCAGGGACCATTAATCTGTCAGGCCGCCACTCCAGCCAGTCTGCAAGGGAGCAGACAGCCTGTTCAGGAAGTCTGCGGTAGATGTTATCCCAGATAGTAGCTTCCCATTTCAATTCATAGGTTTTTTCAGTTCCGTCTGAAAAACTCTTGATTTTGAGTTTGGAAGTCTCTGTTTGTGGTGGAAGGGCACCCTGGAGTCTAAAAGTGAGATACGGTGCCACTGCTCCCTTGATCGCAACAGCTGTTCCGCCGCAGGAACTCTGATGGCTGAGGCTGGTCAGGTAATCATTGATTGGAATTCCGTCAAACTCCAGTAATTCGTCTCCAATGGCAGCGGTGAAAGTCGCAGGGCTGTTGTTTTTCTTGCTCAGCAGCACTTTCCCCTGGATGTATTGGAAGTCAGGCTGCAGAAAATAAACGGTTTTATTGAAAAGCGAATCGATTGAAAAATGAGCGTCCTTGTAATAAGAGATGAATTCCCTGACTGTATTGTAGTATTCCGCATCACTCTTGGTAGCGTTCACTTTGAAATAATATGATTTCACCCACTCCTTGTAATCAGTCTGGATGATATTGGCCTTCTTGAAAGCAAGCATGCCGTAGTTGGTGTTGATCAGAGTGACAAGGTTGTTGAAATCCATTGATTTCTGCATTTTTGTGAGCTGCGGCACTTCCGCGGAAATCAAGGTAGTGAGGATTATCAGAAAAAATGAAAATAATTTGAACATGAATTAATTACTCCTTTCTCCATGCGTTCTCCCCTCTCCAATATAATTATACCTCTGATTGACGTTTTCACCAAATCAGGTTTTGATTTATAATGACTGAATGAAGGGATTCACTCTGGTCGAAATAATGGTCACATTAGTAATCATAGCTTTATCTGTGGGCTCTTTCCTGCCCCTTTTCACGACCAGCAGGCGGAACCTGCTGGTGGAGCGCAGATACCTGAAAGCCATGTTCCTGGCCCAGGAAGTAATGGAAAAACTGAAATATCATCAGGCTCTGGACCCGAAATTCAATTATCTGACAATGTATTCAGATCCGGACCTGATTGATTTTTACTGCAGGATCGACGAACAGCCGATCGAAAAGGATCGCTCCAGAATAATCGTTTCTGTAAGCTTCAGGGAGGGCGGCAGGGACCACAGCCTGGCACTGGAAGCGATGTTTTCCAGCCGCGAAACTCTGAAAACCTTTTATGAGAATGGAAAAAGAACTATCTTCGATGCAATCGATTTTTAGCAGGAAATTTATTTCCGGTTACACACTCGTAGAGATGATGCTTGTCGTCACCTTGCTGGGAGTGATGGTGACCAGCATGAGCTGGTATTCATTTTCTCAGAGCACAGGCAGGAAATCCACAGGCGAAGATCTGCAGATATATGAACTCAGAAAAGCCATGTCCAGGTTGAATGAAGACCTGAAAACTGTATACGGGATTGGGGAAATCGGCGAATCAGGCATGATTGTTGATCTCCCGGCCCTGGGTGCTGTCCACTATTTCGTCAATTCAAAGCACGAGCTGATCAAATCCCGTGCAGGCAGGGAGGAAGTACTGGGAAAAAACATCCAGTCCATGCATCTGAAGCTTTTTTCATATCAGGGGAAAAATCTACTGGAATTCTGTCTGGAATCAGGCCCTGAGAAGGATATTTTCGCGAAAAGCGGAGTTTTTTTGAGGATGGTGAAATGAAGAAAGGGACTGCCATGCTGCTGGCTCTTTTTTTCCTGATGGCGATTTTCATGCTTGGATCGACATTGCTTTTTTCATCGAGATCCCGCCGGATGGAGCGTTATAATTACACCCAGCATCTGCAGCTTTTTTATATTGCAGAAGCCGGTGTGGAGCATGCCTTTCATCTGCTCAAGGAACACTCATATGCAAAACGTTTCTATCTGCCGGCCGGCGGGAGCGCGCTGGGCGAAGCGTTCTCCACAGGCCGGTATGCTGTGGAATTCAATGACAGCGGCGCAAATCAGGTGCTGATCATATCCAGGGGTGTGCTGGGCGAGAAGGCTCTGACTCTTAAAGCAGAGGCTTTATTCAAAACCTGGACTGAAAACAGGGTCAGATATGAAAAATGGGAACTGACGTATATTCAGGAATGAGCGAAATCAGAGATTCTGGGGGAGGCATGAAAAAGTTCATCACTGTGTTATTAGTAATCCTTTTTTCCGGAGCGGTTTTATCAAAGGAAATACCAATCACAGGCGCGCAGATCAGCAGCCGCCTTTTGGAACTGAAAAGCTGCCTGTCCGCTCCTGAAAGCTTGAATCAGGATCGTTCAGTTGATGAGTTGTTCGAGTTGCGGGCGCTTGTAGATTACCTGATCCTGATGAATACCAAAAAAACGGCTGCCTTGAATCCGGTCCGGGAGCGTTTCTATCGATGCCTGGGCAGAGTTCTAGGGGCAGTCAGGCAGGTGCAGCGTGACCAGCCGCGTTACCTGTTGCGCCTGTATACCTTATCTGACCAGATGATTGACGGGATTCTGCTTGAAAATGCCTGGAAACAGAACAATTCAGCTGATTACAGGAGCGTGGATGCGATCATTGGAAATGCCCTGGGAGCAGTCGGGGATAATTCCCATGTATATGGAGTCCTTGTTCATACCGGGATAACTGGTTTCGGAAAAGCTGCCAGCGCTGCGGTCGTATCCGTGATCCTGAAAAAATCCGGGCATTCCCAGGAAGTCATTACTGACTGCGGGGCTCTGCGGGATTATCTGGAGTCAAGGCAGGGCTGGAACAGAGTAGGGCTGCCGGAGTATGAGCCTGGGGACGTGTTCTTCCGCGGGGTTGGGAGAGAGTTCAGCCATGCAGGCATAGTGGTAGGAAAGGACCTTTTCGGAGAATGGTGGACAGTTGATAATTCACCCACGCTTAAAAAAGTGGTGAAGCGGCCGATTCTAGGCAGTTACGGGCAGGAAGTGGTTGCTGCTTACAGAGTGCCGGGAAGTAGACAGTAGTTAATTATGAAGCAGCTATTTTGAGCTGTCTTTTCCCAAAGTTTGGAGCTACCCTCTCGACCCCTCACATGGGTAGATACATTGAAAATGATTATAAAAATCGGAGTAAACAGAATTTTTATAAAATCTTTTATACTATATCAAGCTTGATTCGTTAGATACCTATGCGTTACCATTGATTAAGTTGGGTTTGGCTTTTTACATCATGCAAAAAAGGGGGGGCGTACCGGTTTCGACAGCGATCATTTGGTTACGATAAGCATGCCGGTGATGGACAGCACCGTAAATGAGTCCACTTAAAGCTAACAGCAACAAACGACAACTACGCACTCGCGGCCTAATATCCGCGACATCCTCCCAGGGCTTCCGTCTGTAGCTTTGGACAGGGTGTAACAAATCAGACTGCGGCATCAGAGATCCGGGTATGAATGCCGAGAAAAACCGGATGCGCCGGAGGCGGACTCTGCTGGGAGCAGAAAGCCCGAGGTAAGAGGAGAGAAAAATCCCAGACAAGCATGTAGAAGGTCGTAGCTTGATATCGTTGGACGCGGGTTCAACTCCCGCCGCCTCCACCACCTTCGCTTGAAAAGTTCCGCAAGAAGTTTTCCACAACCGGGTCATTGGAATGCATATCTGCTTTAAGTTAGCCACGAACTGAGTTCGAGTTGATAAATTAATTATAATTTGTTATTATATTTAATAACAAATAATCTCAGTAACGACCGGCCTTTAATAAGATAAAAATGGAGGAAGCGTGGCGAATTATGTCTGTAAGTATTGTGGAACCCAAACTACCGAACAAAATTACGAACATGTACAATGCCCGAAAAATAACAAGGGTAATCATAAAATGATTGCCGCCAGAGCGCAATACAAATGCGTACACTGTAATCTTAAGTCAGCAAATGCCGGAATTGTGCAGCAGCATTGCCCTGAAAGCCCGAGAATGTCTCATGAGTGGGCAGACTGACACTTTAACTGGAATTCATCTTTTCTGGTAATCTGAAATCAGATCAGTTAAAATTTGACAATTACAATTTTAGTCAGAGCTTGGCTTATGATAAAAAAAATGATCAATGATCTTCAAAGCGATATTCTACACATCCGCAAATCCGCTTTGCGGACCTTGATTCAGTTCAAGATGGTATCTGACAATGTCTGGCTGCAGCTTCTGAAAGATAGATTCACAAAAGACAGTGACCCTGAAATCAGAGCTGTAGCCAGAAAGTATTACGATATTTTTGTCGGACAACCTGGTATTTCAGACACAAAAGTGGAACATAGACCCGCCTCAATTAATAAAACACATGAAAAGATCCTAAAGGAAAACACTGAACCATCTTGTGAAATTCTGGAAAAAAGCAGCCCTGAAGAGAAAATTGAGTATTTATCCGCGGCTATGGAAGGCAAAACCAGGATCTCTAAAGAAACCCTGCACTTGCGATTGCAAAAGGAAAAAGACGTTTTTGTGATTGCAAGTCTGATCAGTTTAATTGGAAAAACAGGCGATCAGGAAGACGGAAAAGTTCTGATCCCTTTTCTCAGGCACAGCGATTACCGTGTCAGGGCCAATGCTGTCGACGCTCTTGGAGCGATCAAGACAGAAGAGCATTTTAATGAGATTGTTCGCCTTCTGCAGGACAATGATGCCAGGGTCAAGTCGAATGCAGCGAGGGCACTTTCGGAAAGCGGGCTGGAAAAAGCTCTGAAGACACTTGAAAAAATGGTTTGTTCCGGGAAAGTCAATCAGATCGCAAGCGCTATTTATGCTCTGGAGCGTTTCAAACACCCGAAAGCCAAAGACCTGCTGGATGTAGCCAAGTCAAATCTGGAGTCAGTCCAAAAGTCAGATGATCTTTATTCGCTGTTGTTTAACATAGTAAACTGACCCGATTTTATTACATCTCCCATTTTTTTTACTTGTTCGCCGGTTTGCGGTAAAATCTACAATTCAGCATGAACAGAATCCAGCTTCTTTTTTGGTTGATAATTTTACTGTCAGGGGAAGGCCTTGCATCCCCAAAAACCACTTCGGAAATCTTTTGGATGAAGGCATCCGGCTTCAGAGCACAAGGTGATTTTCAGGAAGCAGCGATCTGGTACCGCAAGGCTGCGAATCTGGGACATGCAGATGCTCAGTGTGCGCTGGCATGGATGTATGAGACAGGGACTGGAGTCAGACTGGATAAAGCAGAAGGTTACAAATGGTATTTCATGGCTGCCGGACAGGGCAATGCAGAAGCTCAGCTGGCAGTCGGGCTGGTGCTTGCATCCGGGGTGGCTGTAAAAAAAGACAGAATCGGGGCTGAATTCTGGTTCAGGCAGTCAGCCGGGCAGGGCTGTGCTGAAGCCATGTATCAACTGGGAAAACTTTATGCTCAAGGGTATGGGAGTGGTGGAAGCGGAGAAAACAAACTTTGCGAGGCCTATAAATGGTTTCAGCTGGCAGCTGGACATGGAGTGGCGAGGGCTTTACCGTGCCTGCGAGCACTTGAACAAAAAATGTCTCAGATTCAGATCAGCGAAGCTTTGCTGCAGGTGGCGGAATTCCAGAAGAAAAGAGATTGAGACCCTTCGGAAATTCGAATGTTATGGTATTTACATACAGCTTTGGTTGATTTACAATTCCATCAAATGTTCGCTAGAGGTGCGTCAATGTTGAAAATCATTCTGTCCGGTTTAATGCTGGCTGTATTTTTTTCGATTTCTCCCTCCCCCTGCCTGGCCGCAGACCAGGAAACGGTTGAGGCATGGTGCGAGATGGCATACAAAGCCTTTGAAGACGAAAATTACACGGAAGCCGCAAAATGGTTCCGGCAGGCGGCAGTTGAGGGATATGCCGAAGCCCAATACGGTCTGGCCGGTCTTTATGAAAATGCCCAGGGTCTGAAACAGGATTATGCTGAAGCAGCCAACTGGTATCGCAAGGCTGCCGAACAGGGACATGCCGGTGCCCAATACAGCCTCGGAATGCTGTACGACGGCGGGAGCGGCGTTAAGCCGGATAAGGTTGAAGCCCACAAATGGTTTCTCAAGGCCGCGGAGCAGGGCGATGGCGATTCGCAACTGGCTGTAGCCCGGATGTATGAGAAGGGAGAGGGCGTGAAGCAGGATTACATTCAGGCGGCAGGGTGGTACCAGAAAGCAGCGGAACAGGGCTATTCAGACGCCGAATTTCAGCTGGCCCAGTTCTACCTGGAAGGAATGGGTGTGGACAAAAATCTGGTCAAGGCTTATATGTGGTTCTCTCTGGCTTTGGATGACGGAATGGATTCAGCTAAGGAAAACCTGGCTGCAGTAGAGAAAAAATTGACTCCTGACCAGATCAGTGAGGGCAAGAGGCTGGCAACTGAGATGAAAAAAGTCGACAGCGACTGAATTTCCTTGTTTAACTCTGTTTTGCGTATATACTTAAATAAGAGTATAAAGTATGGCCCCACTGCCACCGAAACCTCCGGCTTCAGATTGCAGCGGGGCTAAGAAACTGTAGAAAATCTTCACTTCGTTCAGATTTTACAGTTTCTAAGTATGAGGGGGAAGTATGAGAATCATCGCTAAATTCATCCTGATCATTTCAATCGTATTTTTTTCCTGTACATCCTCTACAGCTGGTGAAAAGTGGACATTCATGGTTTATCTGGATGCTGACAACAATCTTCAGCCTTTCGGCATGAAGGACTTAAATGAGATGGAAAAAGTCGGTTCGTCGGAAGATGTCAACATGGTGGTGCTGCTTGACCGCAATAATAAGGATAGCGATGATTTCATGACCGATTCCGGTGAGACTAACGATACATCTGAAGCCTTGTGGGACAATACCAGGCTTTACTACGTGAAAAAAGGGATTGACGACAAGAAGATCGAGTCTGAACTGATCGAAGACATGCCTGAGCAGAATATGGGAGATCCTAAAACTCTCGTCAGTTTTGTGACTAAATGCGTGGATAAATATCCTGCGGATAAATATTGCCTCGTACTCTGGAATCATGGTGACGGCTGGCGCGACAGACCCGCTGAGATCGAGAAGGGTATCTGCTACGACGATTCATCCGCTGGCGATGGTCTGACCATGGAAGAACTGAAAGGAGCGCTTGCTGATTGCGTAAAAAAAATGGGTAAAAAGCTTGCAGTGCTCGAATTTGATGCCTGCCTGATGGCAATGGCCGAGGTCTCCTCCCAGATCAGGGACTACTGCGAATTTGCTGCTTTTTCCGAAAAGACAGAACCTGGTGACGGGGACCCCTATGACACGATTCTGGCTGAACTCAAGGGTTCGACTGATGCCAAAGCTTTCGCAGTCATCATTGTGGATAAATACCTGGCCTCTTATGACAAGAATGTCACCAAATCAGCAGTGGATCTCTCAAAACTGGACACCCTGGAAAAAGCGATCGATGATTTCGCTGTCACCTTGAAGGACAAGATGAAAGTGAATGCGGCAGTGATCAATGAATCAAGGAATAAGGTCAAGGCTTTTGAAATTGACTCCTATGTGGACTTGATGGATCTTATGAAACTGTTCAAGGAAAAGATCAGTGACGAAGTGGTGGCTGCCAAGATAACTGCTGTCGAAAAAGCCCAGACTGAGGCAGTGGTGAAAAACGGGAAAATGGAACGTGCAAATGGACTTTCAATCTGGTTCCCGACTACAAAAAGCGAGTTCCAGGCCAAACCCGGATACCTGGCACTGGAATTCACACAGAAAACAGCCTGGGCAGAATTTCTGGGAACTTATTACGAAAATTCTCCAAACTGAAATATTTTGTTGATGAACAGAATCGAGCAGATTCTCCTGAACCTTCCCAATGACCCGGGAGTTTACCTGATGAAAAACTCCGAGGGTTCGATCATTTATATCGGGAAAGCCAAGAATCTCAGAAACCGTGTGAAGCAGTATTTCGGGGAGAACGCCTCATCCAAACAGGCTATGCTGGCCCGTACCATCGCGGATCTCGAATTTGTACTGGCCAGGAACGAACTGGAAGCCTTGATCCTGGAAAACAACCTGATCAAACAATACAAACCTCAATACAATGTGATGCTGAAGGATGATAAGACATATCCTTACCTCAAAGTTACCATTGGAGAGGAATTTCCAGCCCTTCTGAAAGTCAGAAAAATATTGCGGGACAATTCCGCTTATTTTGGACCGTTTCCGCATGCCAGATATCTGGACAAGGCCCGGGAGATCCTGCTTTCCTGTTTCGGGCTGCGGCCCTGCCTGAAAATCGGAAAGAAAGTCTGTCTTTACCATCATCTGAAAAAATGTCCTGGAATCTGTGAAAAAAAAATCTCATCTACTGAATACAGAATCAGAGTTGATAAACTGCTTTCCTTTCTGCATAACCAGTCCTCAGAGGCTCTAAGGGATTATCAGGAACGGATGGAACTGGCCAAAGGCGGGCTGAACTTTGAGGAAGCGGCCAGATACAGGGATCTGATCCAAGTGTTAAGGATGCTATGGGGTAAGAGCGAAGTGGAGTCCCTGAATTTGTCTGATGTGGATTATTTTGGCTGGCAGCGGGAAGGCGATGATTTTTTCATTCTGGTGCAGGCCAAACGCAAAGGCAAGGTCATCCGTTATTCCTTCCGCAGAATTAAAGTCCAGGAGTGGGAATCAGACGAAGAGATTCTACCTCTTGCCCTGATCGAGTTCTATGAGAAAGCACCTGATTTTCCCGGGTTGATTTATTTTCCCCAGAAGACACCGATAGAACCGGAGCTGCTGGAAAATCTGTTTCAGAAGCAATTCGAACTGAAAGTCGGGATAGTGAAAAAAGCCGGGGAAGAACATAAAAAAAGCGGGGATCTTTTACTGCGCAATCTCAGATTCAGGATCGATGAGTCTCACAGGATGGAAGATAAAACCAGGGCAAGCTTAACAAATACTGCAGAAATTCTCAGCCTTAGTAAAATCCCGGAACGCATCGAGGGGTACGATATTTCTACCCTGGGCGGCGAATTATCCGTAGCCTCGATGGTGGTCTTTTTGAACGGCAGGCCTGACAAGCAGTCATACCGCAAATTCAAGATGAATCTTCAGGGGATTGATGATTTCGGAATGATGCGGGAAGTGCTCAGTCGCAGATTGAAACATCCTGAATGGCCACTGCCTGACCTGATCCTGATCGATGGCGGCAGAGGGCAGCTGAATGCTGCCTGTGAGTCGATCGCAGACAGCGGGTTTTCTCTGGAAGCGATTTCCCTGGCTAAACGCGAGGAAGAAATTTATACCGGGCATCTCTCGTATCCTTTAAGACTTCCGCGCCACCACCCGGTATTGAGGCTGCTGGTCAGGGTCAGGGACGAAGCCCATCGTTTCGCTGTCGGTTTTCAACGTAAGCGCAGGCAGGAAAAGTTTAAAAGCGTCCTGGACGACATTCCCGGACTTGGAAAAAAGCGCAAAGAACTTGTCCTGGATTATTTTCCCAATATCGCTGTTCTCATGGAAGCCTCACCCGAAGAACTGGCCGGAATCCCTGGAATCTCCAGAAATCTGGCAGTCAGGATCATAGCTGCGATCCGGAAAAAATAGGTAGGCCGGTCTGTTTTTCCCTCAATTTATCACTGCTTATTCCGAAAAACTCTAAGAAAAAAGAATTTCCGAAGGGGTTTACATGTTAAAAAGCCTGTTTTTCATAATCTTTATTCTGTTCATGTGGGCCGCGTATCCCTGCGCAGCGGCTGTAGTACTGCAGGCCAATCTTGATCTGGATCCTCCCAAAGTAGTCAGTATCTCTATTACAGACACCACTCCCGGGAGTAATCACGGCATGATTTATCCCGACATTTTCAAGGAAGGACAGCTGGGAGTGGCAATCGAATTCAGCGAAGACATGAAAACGGGAATCGACCTGACCAAGGGACAGGTGAAAATAATGTTCAACAGCGGGCGCAAACAGACTGTTGAAATCGGCGAATGGGTCTCCAACAGATTCTGGGTTGGAGGCATTGATTCAGACGTTGTGATCGACAATTATTCGGATCAGGGGAAAATCTGGGTGGTGGCACAAGGCGCGCAGGACCTGGCTGGAAACACGCTCAAGGAAGCCAAAAGTGCGATTTATTATCTGGATATCGCGCCCACTTTCAGCACTCCCAAGATTTTTCCCAATCCGATCAGTAATTTTGATTACATCGTTTCAGTAGGCGCTTCTGAGGCACTCGTAGGTCCACCTCAAGTCACTGTAGGCGGGCAGACTGTAGACATGAGAAGCCTGACAGCACTTACCTACATCGGTTCCCTTCACATTGTCCGTGAAGTGCTCGGCCCGAACGCAGTACAGGTTTCCGGGATAGATCTGCACGGAAACACAGGGCATTGGCCGCAAACCAAGAATGATCAGATCATAAAAGCCTTTGGCAGGTTGATGGTGAGTGAAATCGGATCAGGAGGCGGAGTTCTGACCACACCTGATGATACCTGCGAGATCAGTTTCCCGGGTGACGCAGTGTCCCAGAGTCACTTTTTCATGGCTTTTAACCAGAAACCTGATTTCGAAATCCCTCCCGGCAGTTCATTCGTAGGAGACCGGCTGATTGCAGTCTATCCTCAGATGGATCTTGGAAAAAAGGCGACAATTACCCTCAAGTGCGATCAGCAACCCGGTTGTGTCGGGCTTTTCACATATCGCGGGAACACGCTTGATTTCGTCGGGAAAGCGGATTACAGGAACGGGGCTTATGTGGCGGAAACGCGATTTCTGGGACCGCTGGCTTTCATCACAGACAGCAATTCGCCTGTGGCAGAACTGCAGGAAGGTGCCTGGCGCAACGACAAGTATCGAGCCAGTGTGAAGCTTTCCGACGATCTGAGCGGCGTGGATTGGACCAGTGTCCGGATCGATTGCAACGGTAGCGTTGTGACCAGACTTGAACCCAGGGTCGAGGAGAACCGCGTGGAATTCGACCTTGAGTATGCATCCGGGCGAAATTACAGCCTCACGGTCGACGTGTCTGACCTCCTCGGGAATAATGCAAAGAGGTATTTATCGCTTAAAGCCCCGGCTGTAGCCGGCTTGAATTATTTCCGACTCTATCCTCAACCGGCACTAGGCGAAGTGAATCTGGATTATTCTTACAATCAAGTTCCGAGCAGATTGTTCTTCAGGCTGTTCGACTCTGCCGGGATCAGGGTGCTCTCTCAGGAAATCACTCCTCTGCAGACCGGCAGCTGCAGCATCAGGCTGGAAAAGAGGGGCAGAAAAATTGCATCCGGAGTTTATTTTTACAAATTGCAGTCTGATTTTGGGGGAAACTATCGTACAGAGCAAGCCGGAAAAATCAGCGTGCTTGACGGGGAGGGGAAATGAGGAAAATACTGCTTGGTGCATTTCTCGCTACTCTGCTGACCCTGCATCTGGGGTGCGGCGGCTCCACTATTGGAGAAACCGGGCTTGCCACATATGCGGATCCTGTCGGAGATGTATTAAGCAATGGCTGGCTGGTTTTCAACAAGGGAAGTTACAAGAGCGCCAAATCGGAATTCGACAGCGCCATCCATATGAATCCGTCCCCCAAGCAGCTTGCGGATGCTTATGCCGGGATGGGTTTCGCCTTGGCTAAGGAAAACGGGCTTGTGGACGGCCTCCCTTACTTTGAGAAAGCCCAGGAATTGAACAAGGATGCCAGGGTCGGTCTGGCAGGATACTATCTGGATCTCTGCGATAAAAGCTCTTTCCATAAAGGGATTGAGCTTCTGGAATCACTGGGGGTTCAGAACATTAACAGGAAATATGTGCCCGAATACAACAAGGACCTCTCTGACATGAATGTTCATGCTCTGCTCGGCCTGCTCTACTATTATGCCAATCGTTATTCCGAAGCATATGCGCAGTTGAAATATTCCCAGCAGATCAACGAACCACTCCCGCAGGCGGATGTTAAGCAGGTGACGAGCAATTTTCTCTCGAAACTGGAAGGAGTCGTCGGCAGCGACGGCAAAACCTATGTACTTGATTAAAAAATGGGATATCTGCCTTTTTTTTCTGCTGGCCCAGGCATTGCTTTCTGCCGAAGACGGACCTGAAAACGTGGAAGATGGCGTGATCTTCCGCTATCGGGACCCTGGAGTAAAAACAGTCTCGATTGCCGGTGATTTCAATGAGTGGAGTAAAGACAAGGATCTGATGAAATTTGACGAAAAGCAGAATTGCTTCCTGATCAAGCTTAGCCTGGACGAAGGGGAATATGCTTACAAATTCGTGCTGGACGGGAATAAATGGATCAAGGATCCGTTCGCGAAAAAATTTGCTGATGACGGATTCGGGGGGCAGAACAGCATTGTAACTGTCAAAAGACCGGAAAAGAAAGCAGGAATTTCCGGGGGAACTCCAGAAGCCGGTACTGGGGAAGTCGGCACCGGGGAAGTTGATTCTGCCGAACCAGGCCGGGCCGGCAATGCCCGATTCACCTATAAAAGCAATTCTGCGAAAAGTGTGGCTGTAGTGGGAAGTTTTAACCAATGGAACCCGACCAGGAACTATCTCAAATCAGACAGCGGAAACGGGGACTGGGAGACTACTCTTTATCTTCCACCAGGTGAGTATATCTATTTTTATGTGATCGACGGCAAGGAATGGCGGATTGACGCCAATGCTGCCGTCACTAAGGATGACGGTTTCGGCGGGAAAAATTCCGTAGTCGTCATCAAGGGCGAAGGCGGACAGTGAAATTTACCATAGTTTTCATGATCTGTTGTCTGGCTCTCCCTCTCTGCGCGGGGTTGTTCGAAGATGTGCCTCAGAATCACTGGGCCTATGAAGCAATCGACAATCTGGCTAAAAAGGGCTATGTGGACGGATTTCCGGACGGGAAGTTCCAGGGGACTACACCCATCACCAGATATGAAATGGCTGTAATGGTCTATAAGCTCCTGAACAAAGTGACAGACGTGGAGAGTTCTGGGGGCACCATCACGCAGGAAGACGCCGGCACCATCCGCAAGCTGATCACAGAGTTCCGCGATGAGATCACCGCGATCGGAGTCAGGGTGGAGAAGGTGGAGGAACGGCTGAATGCTTTGGAAAAGGGCCAGGATGACCTGAAAAAGGAAGACAAGAGATTCAGCATTTCAGGAGAATATTCCGGCAATATTGCATATTTCCGCAAGGATAACGCTGACTACAGCTCGGATATTGCAGACACTGGAGATAAAAACCGCGGATTCCATAAATCCCAGCATAATGTCAGCCTGTTTCTGACAGGGAAGCCTGCAGACAGCACAGAGGTCTATACCAGGCTGGAAGGCTCGATCAACAAGCCAGAGTCCGGCGACAAGGCAACCATCGTCTATGACGAACTCACCCGCAAGGTGATGAATGGAAATACTCCTGCAGCCTTTATCAAAGGATATCAGCCCGGTGACACAGTCTCGATCATAGCCTGGTCCAATCCTGACATGGATCAGACTGCCTTCAATGTAGTGGGCAGCACAGGCGAAATCAAGCAGAGTACGGGTGAAATCGTCTACACCGACCGCTATGCCAGTGAAGTTAAAATTGCTGAGGGCAACAAGAATCTGTTCCACCTCGATAAATTCCACTTCAAGGTGGACTCAGCGAGATGCAACCTGAGATTTTATTCAGGCAGAGAAGGTTTTACCGCCCTTACTGACCCCTTGAGCATTTTCAACTGGAACTGGGGCTGGGTCTCGGATCTGGCTGCCTATTCCAAGCCTTACTCTGGGCTTGAAATCAACGGGAAGCTGACCAAGGATGTCTCCTCATTCAGTTCACTGATCAAACAGCTTGATTCTGACCGCGACATAATTACCACCAGGCTCAACTACACCTTCCCCAACGGTATGATTCCTGACAGTTCGCTGATCTGGGGCTGGACTTACCTGGAATACATGAAAGAGATCAACCAGCCTCAAACCTCCCAATACGGGAAATATGCCTATGGCCATTATTCGAGGCTGGAAGGCACGGATTTCACTTATTCTTACGATGACCAGAAGCGCAAGGGAACCTGGACCGGGGAATATCTCTGGAATCAGCACGGCCGGTATCCCAATCAGATCAGCCCATTCTGGATGAATCCTGCCAACAACAAACTGTACCCGATTTCTTACCTGGAGCCTGATACCCTGGAAATCGATCAGGATACAGGTTTCTGGACTTCGCTGAGCTACAAAAACGGTCCGGCCGGCCTTGATTATGAATTCTATGATTATGGTCCCAGATTCTGGATTGAGACCAATGAATGGATCAAGTGGCGCTATCATTACGGGGAAGCGACAGACGACGACAGTGATTACTGGTACAACGGACGTGTGGACTGGGAAAAAAGCCCTGATATTTTCATCAACGACTGGGTGATTCTGCCGACCAGCTATGCAGAGCGGCACAGCCGGGTCAAGGGGTCCTACGACTTCGATCTGGGAAATTCCCAGAAGGTGGCTACGGAATTCACATACGACCAGCTGGAGTTCGGCCAGGGCTTGACAGAGGAGGGACATCTTTACAAATTCCAGGCTTTCCCTAAATATACAGCCAACCTGTCCGGAGAATTCCTGGCTTTCCAGCATTTCGATCCGGGTGACGAGCAGGGAAAGACCAAAACAGAAGTGAAACTAAACAGCATTCTCAACCCTGACCGGAACACTAAATGGGACTTGGGGGTCTGGGCGCTCAGTGACTCGGACGATCTGGACGCAGCTTACAAAGGGCGGAGAAAGGATGGAGTCTGGACCCAGTACGGCTACAATCAGACCGATAAAATCTGGATGCAGTATTTCTGGAATTACAATCAGGACAGCATCAATTTCATCAACAAGACTGGAGTGAACGAGGAAGCTGACGACAGCAAGTTCGAAATCCAGTCCAATGTTGATCTCTCATCCATAATGTCGGCTTCGTCCAAGAACTATATCAAGCGGACCTGGCCGAAAAACGGGAATATGAGCACAACCAAATTTTACAAGCTGGTGCTTAAAAATAATTTCACTGAAAATCTCAAAGGTAAGGTCGGCTACTGGTGGAATCAGGTGGATGATGAGACCTGCACCCATCACTTCAATCTGAACTTTTCCTACACACCGAACAGTGCGACTGAATTGAAGCTGGAATATTCTCCTGGCAACAAGTTCGACAAGGAAGAACCGCTCAAAGCGGAACGGAAGATCTGGCTGTTCACTGCAACCACGCAGTTCTAAGGCGGAATGATGAAAAGAACAATTTTAATCGCACTGATGTTCACTATGACATTCCTGTTCAGCGGATGCATTCATCATAATGCTCTTACCCCAACTGAAACCATGTGGTATGCCAAGGTATTTTTTCCTTATACAAACAGTATTCTGGACGGACAGTACAAGCTGATCATCATCAAACCGAATTTCGCTGTCGGTGATACCAAACGTTACGATTGGAGACTGGACCCGACCTGCGAAAAGATCCAGAGCGACAATTCATACAAGGAAGTACCGATTGGCGGTCTGACAGTAGAGATTACAGTTCAATCCACTGACTGGACTGACAATCCCGTTATTCCGGCAATGGTCGTTTCCGGATCTTTCAACGCCTGGGCTACAACTGAGACCGGGGAAGTTGTTTTCAGGAGGATATATTGATGAGAAAGCTGCTGCTGCTGTTGTGTGCAACAATGCTGATTGCAGGCTGTCAGCAGCCTAAAATGCCGCCGCTGGTCGGCAGATCTGAGAAAAAGACCTGCTTTGAATGGCAGGATAAGACATTTGATGATCATGGACCAGGCACGTACACCTATCCCAGAGATGAAAATCTATACGAACGCGGTACCTTTGATCTGATAAGATTTCAAGTGATAGATGCCGGGATGGAGATCTATTTCAGGATGGAATTCCGCGGCAGGCTCAATAAGCAGGGTCTGCCGACAGAGGCTTCAGGCTGGAATCATCAGCTGATCGACATCTACATAGACACCAATCGCCTTGAAAGACTGGGTTATAAAGAGGCTCTACCAGGCAGAAACGTGACTTTCAAACCTGATTCCGCCTGGGAAAAGGTGATCCTGGTTTCCCCATTGGAAGGCTGGGAAATGAAGAGCTATATCGAGGAAAAAACCGAGCATCTGGAACTTAAAGACATGCTTATTAAAAAAGAGCTGATCGTGCCTGATTTCTATTTTGTGTCTGAATCTGTGATCGTAGCCAAGGTGCTGAAAAAAGACCTTGGCGAACCACTCCCGAACTGGGGCTATCAGGTGCTGGTAATGGGGTTCGATAAAAACAACACTGATCCCAATGCCTTCATGAACATGGAAGTCAAAGCTGTCAGGGGTACCAATAATTTTGGCGGAGGTTCCAATTTCTCCGGCGATACGAACGTGATTGATTTATTAGAGAATTCGGAAGGACAGCAGGAGAAAGAATTGCGCGTCTTCACCTCGAATGGTTTCAAGAGTGACGACAAGCTGGCAGTGATCCCGATGATGTATCACCAGACTGCGCAGAGTGAAGTCCTGCTGCCAACAGCGGTCGAGCAGAAAATCCCATCTGCGCAGAAAGAAACTGTGGTCATACCCCCAATCCGGACTAAGCAACTTTCAGAAATCTGCCGAAATAATATGCGAGAGCTGCTGGATAGTGCGAAGAAATACTGGGCGGAAAACCCTGATGACCCGAATGTGACAGTCTACGATCTGCTGCTGGGAGGGTACATCAAGGACATTCCGAAGTGTCCTGCCGGCGGCCGCTATGATGTTTTCGGCGAGGATACTAAGAAGCTGAAAGTTAAATGCTACAACCCAGGGGGCGAATCGCATGGCATCTATGAGGAGGAAAAATGAATAAATCCGGACTGTTGGTGTTGCTCATATTATTTACGATCTCCAACGCGCAGGCGCTGGTCTACCAGCAGGTACGGTACACTGGCCTGGGTGAGGCTTCCTGCCGCGCCATCGGCATGGGGGAGGCTTTCATTGCAGTCTCCGACGATGCTTCAGGGGTGTTCTGGAATCCTGCCGGCCTCGCCAAGATACCCAGCGGCCGCCGTTATGGTGAAGTGATGCTGAAGGCCAATCTGCGCAATGAACTGAGTTATGACTCAATGGCGTTCACTGGACAGAGTTATGAAGATGACGAGGATGTCACTTTCACGATCGGCGACTATCTGGAAAACAGGCTGCAGCCACCCAAGAGTGATCGCAGGGTCAATTACAACTATGGTTTCGGCATTATTTCTGAAAACGGAGTGGATGCCTATAAAAATACCAACCTGGTGTTCGCTGCAGCCAAGGCTTTTGACTCTGTTTTCTGGCGCAAGAATTCCAAACTTGCCGGCGGGATCAAGGTCCGCTGGTCAACTTACGATAATTACATGCAAAACAATCAGGTCAGTACCTTCAATGAAGGCGCTCTCAGCGCTGGCGGCATTTACTGCTACAGCGATTTTCTCTCCATCGGCATGACTCTGGACAACCTGTTCCGCGACAGTTCATTCGATGTACCGACGATCGCAAGCCTCGGATTCGCCTTCCACGTCGATCCCACCACCATTGTCGCAGCTGACGGGTACAACCTGATCGATGCCAAATCTCTGGACAATGTCAGCCAGGACAATACGGAATTCAGGATCGGAGTTGAAAAAACTTTTCTGGACAGGGATCTGACTTTGCGGTTTGGCAGCAAGAACGGAAACCTGAACCTCGGCATGGGAATGAGAATCACGGAGAATTTCAACCTTGAATATGCATTCATGGGTGATTATGATACTGATGTGAGCCAGCACTTCATGGGCTTCGAAGTATTATTCTAAGGCTGTTGAAAAGCGGCGTCTGCTGCGTCGCACTCAGCCTTCGTCACTTCATGTACCTCTAAGTACACTCCGTTCCTCAGGCTTCGCGCTTCTTGCATTCAACCGCTTTTGAACAGCCTTATGGAATTCTGTTTAAAAACTCATGCTGAATCCGGGTTGGACCAGTGTAGCAGGATTTAAATCTTCTGCGTCGCCCTAATCTTAAAATGTATCCGAGATCTGGTAAGTTCCGGCGGTAGAGTCATATTTATAGACTTCACACTTCACTGTGCCGTTTTTCACAGTCACCAGCACGAAGTGATAATATCCGCCTTTAGCGGCAGAGGTATACAACGGAGCGCCTGCTCCGCCGACAATCACGTTCTCCACGCCTTCGACAGTCTGCCTGTTGTAGAAATGCTCGTGTCCGCAGAAGATGTATTTGACTCCATTGTCCTTGAACAACTGGAGCAGTGCGTCGCGGTCAGCAGGATAGATGTTGAGCGAGTCGTTGTAATGCTGGCCCTGGCTTTTCAATGGATACAGCGGTCTGTGCACGAATACGAATTTATTCTTGGCTGTACTGCTGGAAAGTTCGGATTTCAGCCAGTCCATCTGGGCTCCACTGATCGGGAAAGAGCCTTTCGTGTATTCTGTGTTGAGAAAGAAAAAAGCGCAGTTACCAAAGTTCAGGGAATAATAAAAATCCTTCTGAGGAATCTTGAACAGCTTGGAATCCCACACTGTGTCTGCGGCTTTCTTGGTGTCGTGATTGCCTAGCGCTGCCACAAAGGGAATGTCGGCATTCTTGGTGTCCTGGATGAAGGTGAGCCATTCATTGTAGACTGTCGGGCCACTCACCATGTCTCCATTATTGGCTACCATCACACCCTTGAATTCCTTGATTTTGGAAAGCAGCGCCTTGTAAATACCTTCCCCGTCGCGGCAGTCTCCCAGTATACCGAAGCAGAAATTGGCCGGAGCCTGGAATTGGGAAAGCTCATCATAACCCCTAAGATCCTGGGCAGCCTGGAGAGCCTGGTCCGCGTTCCCGGCCTGGACAGCGCGCTCAGCGGCACGTTCAGCTTCTGTGCCGACGATCAGAAGCGAGGCCGGGGTATTTTCAATCCTGATTGACTGTGCTTCAGGGTCCTGGACCCAGTATTTACCATCCACTACATACATGTAGGGATATTCGCCAGGATTGATTTCCATTTTCAGCGTGAAAACTCCGTCAGGTCCTTTTTGCATAGGGTTGGCGTCCTGTTCCCAGTCCATGCATTCCATGGCTATGCAAATTGTCTTGGCTTGTGGTGCCTTGAAATGGAAATAAACATCAATGTCTCTGGCAAAAGTGGCGGTCAAGAAGGCGCAAAGCAGAAAAAGCATGGAAATTTTAGGCATCTTAAGCCCTCCTAATAAATTCCATACTCTAGTCCTACTTTAATGTTATGCTGAAAAGCAGATTTGTCAAACAGAAACGGAGACAAACTTCTAATCCCACTCCGCATCTCCTCGCTAAGCTCGTCGCTGCTTCGGGGATAAGTTGCTGTAGCAAAACCCTCACCAAGTGGTTCGGAATTAACAGCTCTAATCCAGC
The DNA here is from genome assembly GCA_028687545.1 of Candidatus Wallbacteria bacterium. Classification (NCBI taxonomy): domain Bacteria; phylum Candidatus Walliibacteriota; species Candidatus Wallbacteria bacterium. Next base: position 12,494 of record JAQTZZ010000010.1, on the reverse strand, counting down.
TGTGCTGGATAAGTTGCTGTAGCAAAATCCTCACCAAGTAGGTTCGGGTTTTTAACAGCAACTAATATGCACCTTCGCGCCGCAGCACTACCAGGATGGTTTTCAAAATGATTTTCAGGTCCAGCATCAGGTTATAATTCTCGATATAGAAGAGGTCCAGTTTCAATTTCTCGATAATTGAGAGGTCCGCCCTGCCGCTGATCTGGGATAATCCTGTGATCCCGGGCTTGGTCTGGAACACCCGCTTCTGCCAGGGCAGATAATCTGCAGTGATTTCAGGGACTTCCGGCCTTGGTCCGACCAGGCTCATGTCACCCTTGATGACATTGATCAGCTGGGGCAGCTCGTCCAGGGACCATTTTCTGAGAAAACGTCCGAATGGATAAATCCTGGAATCGTTTTTAGCCGTGAGCAGTGGTCCGGTTTTGTCTGCCTCAGGACGCATGGTGCGGAACTTGTACATGCTGAAAATCTTGCCGCCTTTACCGGTTCTGCGCTGAAGGTACAGGATGTTCCCTTCAGGTGAACTGAATTTGATCAAGGCAGCGATCACAGCCAGGATCGGGGAGCAGAAAATCAGTACCAGGATGGCGACCAGATAATCGAGCAAGTCTTTGAATACCAGATGCCAGGTCCCGGGATTTTTCCTGGTGGTCAGGAGCAGGTATCCGCCGACTTCTGTGATTTCGAAATTAGCTTTGTAAAAATCGAACAATCCGGGCAGCAGTTTCAGAGTGATTCCCAGTTCCGTCAGATTCGATGTGTTTTTGAGGATTTCATCTTCGCTCAAACCCTCAGTATCAAGAAAGACTTCGTCGATCTGATAAGTGTTGATCAGGGTAAGCACTTCCTCGCCGATCAGACGGACGGAATGGTTGCAGTCCGGCCATTTCAGAACAGGCAGGTATCCATATTCAGGGTGTTTCTGCAGAAAATCCATCAGATTTCTGTTTTCAGCGGAATAGGAGATCAGCATCACTCTTCTCAGCAGGACCTTGTTCTGCCAGTTGATCATGGCGAGAGTCAAAAGAATCATTCTCCAGCACATGAAAAAAAAGGAACCCAGCAGGTAAAAAAAGACCAGGATGATTCTTGAAAAACCCAGCGAGCGGCTGAAAAAAACTACGGAAGTCAGAACCAGCAATGCAATGAAATTAGCGAGCGGGATGGTCAGAAAATTTGAAATTCCTGCGTAGCGGTAATTTATCTGATAAATCCCGAAAAAGTAAAAAATCAAAGGCGTCACCAGGATGAAGAATGGCAAAATATCCAGATAATTCGCAAATTCATGCGGCGGGATTTCGTAGCCGAATCTAAGATAGAAACTATAGAGTACGGCAACCTGCGTCAGCAGAATGTCAAAAAGCAGGGAAACCAGGATCTCGCGACGGTTCATTTCAGCTCACAGGTCCCTTCTTTTTCACAGAATTCCTCCAGCTTATCCTTGAGCCGCCCGTCCTGACAGTCGATTTCTTTTTCCAGGCTCTGGAGAAGGGACGTCAGTTCAATACTTTTAAATATTTTAGGATTTGAAATGAAAATTTTCTGGTTTTTAGTGGTGGTCAGATTCTCTTCCTTGGTCAGAAGCTCTTCCATCAGCTTTTCACCCGGTCTGAGGCCTGTGATCTTGATTTTTATCTCTTTGTCCGGAATGTAGCCTGACATGATGATCATCTGTCTTGCCAGATCCATGATTCTGACCGGTTCGCCCATGTCCAGAATGAACAGATCCCCGCCTTGTCCAATGCAGGAAGCCTGGATCACCAGCTGGGCTGCTTCGCTGGTAGTCATGAAATAACGGATGATGTCCGGATGTGTTACAGTCACAGGACCGCCCCGGCTGATCTGCTCTTTGAAGAGCGGCACCACGCTTCCCTGGCTCAGGAGCACATTGCCGAAGCGCACTGCTCTGAAGGAGGTATGGTCGTCGCTGGCAGAAAGGCACAGGGCTTCCGCCACTTTCTTTGTCATGCCCATCACGCTTTTTGGCCGTACCGCTTTATCCGTGGAAATGAAGACAAAGCTTTTTGCACCATGTTCCCTGGAGAGATTGACCAGGTTCCTGGTGCCGAAGATGTTGGTTTTTACGGCTTCATCCACCTGCTGTTCAAGCAGAGGAACATGTTTGTAAGCTGCGGCATGGAACACAAAATCAGGTTTGCTGCTCCGAAAAATCTTCTGCAGTTTGGGAAGATCAAGGATATTGGTGAGATGCAGCTGATATTTTCCCGCAATCTGACTTTTCAGGTCCAGGTCCAGGTGGTAAAGATTGTATTCGCTCTGATCCACCAGTACCAGATTTCCAGGCTTGCAGCGGGAAAGCTGCCTGGTGATTTCAGAACCGATCGAACCGCCTGCTCCAGTGATCAGGATGGTGCTGTCCTTGAATTTTTTGCGTAAGGAAGTGGCTTTGATCAACACTTTTTCCCGGCCCAGCAGGTCTTCGGGCTGTATCTCCCTGATCTGCTTGAGGCTGACTTTTCCCTGAATGATTTCAGAGATACCAGGCACGATCTTGAAACTGACCCGGGAGGCTTCGCATTTATCGATCAGGCTTTGAATGGTGGTGGCTGTGGCAGACGGGATCGCGATCAGGATTTCGTCTATTTCAAGCCGGTTGGCGAGCTCTGATATCTGAAAACGGGTGCCGAGTACCTTGACGTTTTTATAGGATGTGCCGAGCTTTTTCTCATCATCATCGATGAAACCGAGAATTTCATAACTGCGGAGGAGCTTCAAGATCTCATCGGCCACCATCCGTCCAGCTTCTCCGGCGCCGATTATCAGCACCTTTTTCTTTTTCAGGATAGCCTCCGTTTAAATGATTTTCTGTGAATTTGGATCAATGAATTCCAGCATCGGACTGTCGAGCGGGATGAGAGAGCGGTCGGCACAGGGTGGGATATCTTCAAGCATCCGTCTCACCCGAACTGCGCGCTGGTAACCGTCCATGCGATTTTCTTTTTTCAGCCCGCTGATGATGGATTCCATTTTGTCGAACAGGTATGCCCTGAAAAAATAGATTTCAGCCGGATTATAACTGTTGATCGTGATGTCGACATCGATCAGGTACGGGATCAGTGAACGCAGCTCCCATTTCCGGACATAATGCCAGTGACCAAAAGTCTGATACGGGTTTGTGCCTCTGGATTGGTCGTCGCGCACTGAGCGGCGCATGATGCGCCAGTCAGTCCAGCGGGTGAAAAGATTGCGGAATTCCCGTGGATTTTTGTATTTGTCGTCATAGAGCAGGATTGGCATGCATTCGATATAGACTTTGATTTTTTTCTCTTCAGGAGTGGAAGCTGTGATTTCCGGGGTCAGTCCATGCAGACAGTCGATCAGTACAATTGAATCGCTGCTGATGCTGACTTTTTCCGAACCGGTCTGAGTGGATGTCTTAAAGTCATAAATCGGTTTATCGATCTCCTCGCCATCGATCAGCTGCCTGATGTGCTGGTCGATCAGGGATATTTTCAGGGCTTCCGGTGATTCATAGTCAGGGTCGCCGTATTTGTCGATCGGAAATTCATTCTTGTTCTTGAAGTAATCGTCCACATGCAATGGATACAGATTCAGGTCCAGGTTGTGCTCTTCTTTTAAAAGCCTTGTGATCCAGAGTGTGGTTGAAGTCTTATTGGAGGAAGACGGACCTGCCACAATGATCACCCGTGCACCCTCGTTGATCTTTTCCTTGACCTTGAGAGCTGCCATGGAAAGTTGCATCTTGTAATATTTTTCGTAGGTCTGCATCAGTTTGACGACTTTTTTTTTGTCCTGGCCGATTTTGACAAGCTGCTTGAGGGTCAGGCATTTGTTGAGGCCGCTGATCACCGCAGTGTCAAAAATCACCTGATATGGCACACCCAGGTTGATCCAGGCAGGGAGCCGCTTGCTCTTCACCAGGGATTTCTGAGCTGTGAAAACAAGGTATGCTTCAAGCGTGGCATCGTGTGCGCCCTCTTCCAGGGCGTCGATGATGGTTTCATTGATCTGGCGGGTAGTGATATTGGAATACGGGAATGCATCGTATCTCTTCTGAATAAAGGGCATCACATCAGCCACGAATTTTTCCCGGTTGAAACCCCTGATCTGCTTGATCACTTCCCAGAGGACTTTCTCGGTTTTATGGATGTCGAACGGTTCAGTACGGCCCTCGGAATGGATAACTTCTTTGATTTTCATGGCTGACCTCTTTGCCGGGTTTTATTGAAACTAACTTCTCCAAACAGTTCTAATCATGAATATTATAACACCATTTGATCACTTGAAGCCACACAGAAGTATCGACCGGTTGATATTTTAATGGCAGCGTCCAAATTCGAGTTTACAAAATTGTTTTTGCATGTCATAATTATGATAAGACCTGAGTATCGGGAGGGAAGTATGAAGAAGGTCCTGGTTTTAATTTCCATCATTTTTTACTCCAATTTTTTGCTTGCAGCAAGCCTTGAAGGCATCAGTGAAAATCGTATGCTGCGCTTCAGCCAGGCTTGCAGAATAGCCGCTTCCGAAGGAGCGACATACACTCTTTCGCTGGATGCGATGCCCGAAGGTGTGAATTATGAGGACTGGTGCGGGTTGTCCTCCTTGGAAAATCTTCCGGATGCTGGGAGAATCAATGTGTCAAACTCTGCCCGGGATCTTCCGGAAAAGTTCGACTGGCGTGATAAAAATGCGGTGAGCCAGGTGAAAAATCAGGGAGGCAGCATGACCTGCTGGGCTTTTGCCCTGACAGGAGTATTCGAATCAGTGATCATGATGAAGACTCATACCCAGGTGATTCTCTCGGAACAGGACCTGGTCAACTGCAACCAGTATGGTTACAGCTGCCAGGGCGGCAAACTGGATGCCGGCAAGTATTTCCAGGACATTGGTGCAGCCCTGAGCAAGGACTGCCCATACGTAGGGCAGGACACGGCCTGCAACAACGCCTTATCCAGGCCATATAAAATCACCAGCTGGAGCTTTCTGGGCCAGACGCCTTCAGTGGAGGAGATCAAACAGGCTATCATGAGTAGCGGACCAGTGGCCTGCGCAGTCACAATTGACAACAATTTCGGATTATACAGCGGTGGAGTATATAATCATGATGCCCAGGGACCCGTCAACCACGGCGTGATTCTGGTGGGATGGTTTGACCGGATGGGAAATGGCTGCTGGATTTTAAAGAATTCGGGTGGTGCCCAGTGGGGTGTAAAGGGTTTCATGTACATTGAATATGGCAAATCTCACGTTGGTACGACTCCAGTGGTGATGACCTACTGATTTTACAGATTAGAACGGATCATGATTTCAGCATGAAAAATGCGGCGTTTCTCATTTTCGTGCCATCGCGGCGGAAGGAGAAAAAGCTTGGATCATGACAGGTGCAGAGACCGCTTGATGTGATATTATCTGCCGGGATTCCTGAATTGATCAGAATTGTCTTGATCACCCGGGGCAGATCCACCCTGAATTCCGGGGAATCAGGACGGTATCTGGTGGAAAACTCCCGGTAAACAGCTTCTCCCACTTCATAGCATTTTCCGCAGATCCCGGGACCGATTAAAGCTTTGATCCCTCCCGGTTCTGACCCGGACAGCATGATCTCCAGGGATTTTTCCACCATCCCGTTGAATGTTCCCGCCCGGCCGCAATGGGAGAGAAGAATCAGATTGTCGGAATAAAGATACAGGGGAACGCAATCTGCGTGTGAGGTAATCAGCAGCACATTTTTTTCAGAAGTGTAAAGCCCGTCCCCATCAATCAGTGGCGCAACCGAATCACCTTTGAAGATGAGAGTACTGTGAATCTGCTTCAGGCGCACCGGTACAACCGGTAGATCGAGAAATCTCTGCTGCATGCTTACTTCGGAAAACAGTGTATTTAGAGAGAGCGGGATTTTAGTGAATCCTGCCAGGAGCCGGGCGCTGTCCTGAAAAATAATCAGATCACTTCGATTGATACTCATTTTTACTGTAAACCATGATGCTGACAGGCCCGTCATTTTCCAGAGTCACTTTCATGTGAGCACCAAAAATGCCGCGTCTGACTGTTAATCCGAGTTTTTCCACTTCAGTACAGAAATAATCATAAAGTGAGCTGGCTTGTTCTGGTTCCATCGCCTCAGTAAATGAAGGACGGTTGCCCTTTCTTGTATCAGCGTGCAGGGTGAACTGCGAGATCGCGAGCATTTCACCCAGGACATCCAGGAGCGAGAGATTCATCTTGCCCAGGTTATCGTTGAAAACCCGTAGATTGACAAGTTTTCGAGCCAACGCTGCAGCTTCGGATTCGTTATCTGCGTGTCCCAGGCCAAGCAGTACAAGCAGTCCTGCACCGATCTCTCCTGTGATTTTTCCATCAACAGTAACTTTTGCATAGCTGACCCGCTGGATAAAGGCTCGCATATTCTCCTAAAATTTCGAATTAAACGAAACATGCCAGGTGCGCTCATCATCAAAATGGCCGGCTTTGTTTTTTGAGTAACCGACATCATAATTAGTCGCCAGATAAGTGTTTTTATTGAATTCATAATTCAGTTCGCAGACTGCTTCATCGCCTGATCCATCATCCGGATCATTGCGGTAAACATTGAAAGCAGGGCCGATGCTTAACTTATGGTATTTTTTCACGCACTCCAGCTTGTGATAAGCAGCATTGGAGTCCTTGAAAGCAGTGTTCTTGAAATTGAGCTTCCAGGTAGTTGTTTCGTCGGCCTGATATTGCGTGGAAAACGCCATGTTGTTTTTATACTTTGTCTCGTCATAATTATTATCCTTGTAGGAATTCGTCACATTGAAACTCCATTTGGCTGCAGGCTCGTAATCCAGATAAATACTGTAGTCATGCAGATCCCTTACGTTTTCCGTGAAATAATTACCCTTTTTCTTGGTGTTCGTGAAATCTAATGAGAAAGTTGAACTTTCCAGGAACTTGTAGCTCATTTTGAAATATCCTTCCAGCAGGCCCTGGAACGTATAGTTGCCGCCACCTGCTTCGAAATACGGCTGCAGGAGGCTTATAATGCGGTACGTTGGCGTGACCGAGTTCAAGGAACAGGTCAGCGAGTAGTTCCCCATGGTGGTGAAGATTTTGCCATATGTAGAATAGGCTTTGTTGGCCACACTGTCGAACTCTATGAATGCTGAAGTGTCATTGGTCAGCTGTTTGCTGCCGTTCAATGAAAGGCAGGGAAAATTATTGCCAAACCTGTGTTCGTGCATATTATACCCGACCATGGAAAACTTGGAGTCTTTGCCTACATTGAAATTGAATTCCCCGCCAAAGACGCTTCCATCTCTTAGAGGCATGTCGGCCAGAAACAGGGAATTGTCCCAGTTGTTTTCAAAGTGATAGAGGCGCAGTCCGCTGATGTGTTCGCTGCTGCTTTTGGCGACCAGAGGAGATCGCACAGGCGGGAGATAGAAATTTCCGATCAGCAGCTTGTCTTTCAGTTCTTTCCTGAAATGCGGTCCGTCAATGTCTTTCATTTTTTCTTCCTGTTCAGCAGGCAGCTCCTTAGGCGGAAGAGTGGGGCCGTCCTGATCCCGACGTACATAACGGATATTTGCCTTGTTCGTTTCGTACAATGCTCTTTTGGAATCTTCGGTAGTGAAATACTTGTTCTCATCATAATCTGACAGCAGATACTGGCCACCGACTACTTCCTGTTTCTTCTTCTGAATCTTGGGTTTTCCATTGAAATAATCGTCCAGGAAGGTGATCGCGTCACCGGCTTTCTCCTCGCGCTCCTTTTTCAGATCCACGGTCTTGAAAAGTTCCAGATCAGGCTCGTTCTTGATTTCATGCGCCTTGGTAATGTCCACCCTTTTATAGTGGTTGAGAGTTACGCTCCTGAAGTATTCCCACTTATCTTTGTTGAAGAGTTCGTTGTTGTTCTTGAATGTTTTCTTTTTACTCAGGTTTACTTCAACAGCATCGTAGACATTGACCTTCATCTTGCCGAAGTCCTGGGCTGAAGCCAGTCCATCCACCAGATTATACTGCTCCATGAATACATATCCGGAAAGCGCGTCCCTGAATCTGGTTTCCAGCGGTGTGACTTTAAGATCATATTTAATCAGTTCGAATTTATCATCCCCGATGATCGGGATCACTTCCTCGATCCGCTTGAATTCCCCCTTATCCAGCCTGTATTTCATGATGTTATCCGCATCCTGCTCGGAGATCCCATATAGAGTCATCAATTGTTCCTGCTGTGCCAGATTCAGATCGATGCGGTCGTCGATCCTGGCTTCCAGAACCTGGAAGGAAAGCAGAATAAAAAGCGTCAGCGCTATTCTCATCAGAACTTGATCCCCAGCGATACCCTGTGAGTTAAGGACAAATCAACATGAGATGTGAAAGAATAATCGATGTTGATGTCTCTGTGCTCAAACCCCATTCCGAATGAGAGTCTCTGAGGTTGAGTCCTGTATCCGACCCTGAAAAAAACACCATCCCCGAGTTCCATCTCCTCTCCAACGTGAACAGCAGTTTTATCTTCACGCAGCACAGTCTGCGGCTTCTCGAAATCAGCCAGCAGCTTTATTTTCTCGTTGGGTAAAAACAGAAACCCCAGCCTGTAATATGCCCTGAGCTGCTCATCGACATTTGGATGATTGGCGTTCCTGCCTGAAAAGGCGATTTTGGCTTTGCTGGTCAGGTCTGAAATCAGGCCGAAATCGATGCCTGTATCTTTATGGTGCTCTGTATTCTCAATTGCAGTCATGAACTGATTGAAACTGAAGCCGATCCGATGTCCCTTAAGTACTTCCCTGGCTACTGAGACAGTATACTTATGCTCCTTGTATTTGCCTGTACCGAATTCCTCGTTGGCGAATCCCATGTTGCAGAAAGGCAATACTGGCGTGGTGATTCCGATATACCGGTCGATCAGTTCGCTGATGTTGTAAAGTTTGGAATAAGAAGTCAGCATTTCCCGCCTGAAATTCAAGGCCACGCCTGCCGGGTTATAGTGCATTGCAGCCGGATCGTCTGCCAGCGCGATGTAAGCGCCGCCCATTGCTTCGACCCTGGCTGAAATGTCCTTGTCCTCATATTCGGCCATGGCTGCGGATCCGAACAATATCAAAAAAAGCAGCAGTAATTTCATTTCATTCCATTTTTTTGGAAACCACTATGGTTCTCTTTTTTTCGTCCAGTCTGTCATCATAGTCCCTGACTCCAATGTAATAAATATAGATTCCTGTTGGTACGATCTCGGTATAATCGTTTTTCCCGTCCCATTCGACATGGATTTCACCTTTCAGCAGGGCTTTTTTTTCGAAAAACAGCCTGATCAACCTGCCGTTGATGTCATATATTTTGACTGTGGATTCCTTGGCGTCCTTGGAGATATGAAATGAAATCGTGCTCCAGTCGCTTTTGGAATTGCCGTTTGGTGAAAACGGGTTTGGAATTGCCTTGTCATCAGTAATCCTGATGTGTTCGGCCTTGAACTTGTCCGATACCAGAAGAAAATAGGAGAAGTGCATGATCTCCCATTTGACGATTTTGGTGGTTGAATTCGATTCTCCACCGATCCGCACCCAGGAATTGAGGGCAGGATTAAGCCAGTAGAGTTTCAGATACTTTTCGTCTGCCGTACCCAGTTCATTGGTGGAGTAGTTGATGGTTAGAGTCACAGGTCTCTTGAAATACATCTCCGGGGTCATCTGCCAGGCCATGGCAGTGCTGGCGTAATTAGAGTCGCTCGGGAAGGCAGGCGCATTCGGGATGGACGCCGGAGTTACTTTCACGATCGAGATTGACGTGTTGGAGAGAACAGCTCCGACAGGGAAAGTGAGAGTGAGACCGCCTGGTCCTGTAGCTGTGCCGCCTGCCAAGCCTATGCTGGTGATCGACTGGCTGCCGATCCAGATGTCTTTAGTGACATTCGCGATGGTTGTCCCTGTATTTACTGTGATTCCGCTCAATGTGAAAGTAAAATGACCCACATCCGAGGAAATGCACTTGAATTTGGCTCTGGCGATCTGCACACCCATGCTGATCTTGCCGACTCCGCTGTCTTCGATGGAGAAGGTGATTTTTCCGTCAGTATTCTTGATCGTATTGGCAACCAGGTTATACTCATTGCCGAAGACTGTCCCCAGTGCCATCTGACCGTCGCTGCCTGAGTTGGGAATATCCGGGCAATTGTCCTGGCCCTCGAAATGAGTTTTGTCGAATTCCAGGGTAAAGGCAAGCTTCTGAAATGCTTCGACACTGGAGAGGTTGATGTCAATGTAGAAAACTTCGTTGAGGGAGACCTGAGTCTTGGTGGTGATAAGGGACATTGAGGAAGCTGCCCAGGCGGAATTAACGAAAAAAAACAACAGAAAAAGGAAAAAAGTCCTTCTCATACAGTTGTTTTCGGAATCAGTGGGAAAAATATTAGATTAGATCTGTTGAAAGAAGGGGCGGAAATCTCCCGCCCCTAATGTAGTGTACTGGCTTAAGTGACACGGAGCTTTTTCAGATAACCGATAAGCAGGGCTCTGGCAATCAGGTACATGGAGTAGTTGTTAATGCCCAGCATGATATTCACCTTCTTTCCTGTCCGGTGAAAAACATGCATCTGCTTCGTTGCACTCATCCTCGTCGCTGCAACGTACTGTTAAGTACGTCTCGCTCCTCGGAATCGTGCGCCTTGCATCTGCAAGTTTTTGACCGGACAGCATTAAACAAGCAAAGGGGATGCCAATGTGATGAATGGCATTATGACGCAATATAATATTAAGCTATTTACTCGAACTCGGAAAAATCCCAGGCAGGCAGAAACAGTAGGATTTTTAAGCAGACTGGGAGTATTTCGGACAGGTTCTTAATTTGCTGATTTTGAGAACTTTGCTGATTTATCTCGCTTAACCAATGGTATTGTGTCCAATTAAAATGAACTTTATCAGCCTAAAAAATTGAAACATCACCGGTTTTTTTGTAAATTATTGAACACAGATTCAAAAAACAAATTAACAATAAGGAGAACTTCAGATGCCGAAAAATCTATCCGGGAAAAACATGAGAAGGACATTGCTGAGCATAGTCCTGATCGGCAGCTTTATTGCAGTTTTTCTGGCAGCCACAGGCTGCTTCGGAACCCATGGTACAGGCAATGGCAGCCTGGCCAGCAAGATCATCACAGGCATTGCCAACAATACATTTCTCAAGGCCAGCGATGTCACCGGATTTTGCTGCTACATCCAGGACAAGAACGGCAAGAAGCAGAATATCGCCTATGGCCTGCCAGTATTCCTGGACGACAGCTCAGGCCGCTTCACGGCTCACCTCCTGACTTCCGCTGATTTCGACGATCTGCCGCGCGTCTATGTTCTGGAGTACAGGCTGAATTCCGTCGATAAAATGCTCCTGAACGTGAAGAGCAGGATAGTGGACGGCGAAATAGTATCCTTTACTCTGCCCACTACAATTGCAAGCATGTCCCTGCTCAATACAGGTGCAGGCATTACCGGCTCAGACCTGTCCAAGGCGACCACGATCCACGGGATGGTTTCCATTATCGCTGACAAACTGGAAGGCTCCAACTTCAACCAGGCCACGATCAATATCCCCGCAGTCTCCCAGGCCCAGGCCACAGTGGCAGACCGCCTCGGCTTTACCACTTCCGACCTTGACAGCGCTACAGCAGCCAACACTGCTACGGGTCTCGCAGACATCTGCGCTCTCCACAGCCTGACAAATGAAACCCTGATGGATGAAGTGGCCAAGATCGCGGTTCCTACCACAACCTACAATGTAGCTACTATCACCGGCAATGCGACGATTGATACCACCAAAGACACTTTTACCAGTCTGACCAACAACAATTCCGTTGTTGCAGATTCAGAACTCTATCCGACATTCACGATTTCCGCCATCAACGATACAGTGGTGACAATGGGAGCCAACAACAACGGAGTGGTAACTCTGACAGGATCTCCGACTTTCAGGATCCCGCAGAGCGAAACAGTCGCCACCCCGGTATTCTGCGCCACTTTTACGGCCCTCAGCAAGAATTTCACCACTCCGCTGAGAGTCGTGTTCTACGATGCAGGCAGCAGCGCTACAATCGAGCTTTCCGACCTTTCCTACGTTCTGAATGACAGCTCCTTCACAATCCCTGAAGAAGCCAAGGTTTCAGTCAATTACAGAAAAAACGGCGCAACAGTTTCCGCCACTTACAACAATTCGGAAAAAGGGATCTTTACAGCCTCAGGCAACACAGTAAATCTGAACATGACAGCTCCGATGGCCAGGACACTGTTCAGTACGGTCAACGGCATGATCGCCAACGGCTCATCGTACAATTACCGCCTGATTTTCGACCTAAACCTCAAAGTAAACGGTGCCACCTACAACGAACTGGCAGGTTCACTCAAGGCGGCTGATCCGGCCCAGGACACCAGCGAACCCATGGTAGTCAATGTTTTTCCGGCAGCAGACACCACTGATGTGGCGGTCAATTCGAAAATCTCGGCTACATTCAGCGAGGCGATGGCAGCTTCCACGAT